>CANRBS010000076.1 GCA_947628895.1 uncultured Bacilli bacterium | reverse complement strand
TTTTTTCTTTTTAATCTTTAAACACCAACATGGGCAACACATGGAAGAAGTACTATTAGTTATGAGAAAAGATTAGAGCTTGAATATTACTATATTAAAAATATGAGTTTACTTCTTGATATTAAATGCGTTGGTGAAACAATCAAAACTATGATAACAAAAAATGGTGCCAAATAATTATTTTTTATGAGTTTTACTACATTGTTTTATGATAAGGAGGTATGTAAAAATGGACAAGCAAAAAGTGTATTTCATAACACCAAATGATGAAATGGGTGCCAGTTCAAGATATAGAGTATATCAGTTTTTAAATTACCTAGAAAATATTGAATATGAAGTTTTTCCCTTTTTAACTAAAGATATATATAGAGAATTTAAAAATGGAAGTTCAGTCAAAATGCTAATAAAGGTACCATTATTGATAATAAAAAGAATAAAATTATTATTTAGTATAAAAAACAAAAGTTTGTTATTTATTCATAGAGATATAATCCCTTTTGGGCCAATGGTATTTGAAAAATTATTTAAATTAAAAAAATGTAAGATTATTTTAGATTTGGATGATGCGGTTTATTGCAATAATATTGAAGAAATATCATCTAAAAAAAACAGAGTTTTATATAAATTCAAGTATGGAAAAAGATTTGATAGTGCAATTAAAAATGCTGATTTAGTTGTATGTGGTAATAAATATATCGAAGAGCATGCTAAAAAGATAAATAAAAATACAATAATTATTCCAACTGTTATTGACACAGATAATATAAAAGTTAAAAATGTTAATAAAATTAAAGATAAAGTTATTATTGGTTGGATTGGAAATCCCGGTAATACAAAATACATATATGATGTTTTAAAACAAATTGATAAAAAAAGAAAGATACAAGTTTGTTTTATTTTAATAGGTGCTAAAAGATTTGATATTTCAGAATTTCATAATATAAAAATTGATTTTTATGATTGGGATATCAAAACAGAATATGAATTGTTAAAAAAATGTGATGTTGGAATTATGCCCTTAAATGATTCAGAATGGTCAAAAGGAAAATGTGGTTTAAAACTATTACAATATATGGCTGTGGGAATACCAGGAATTGGTAGTGATGTTGGTGTGAATAATCAAATTATAATTGAAGGTAAAAATGGTTGGATTGTAAAAAGAAATGATTGGAATGGTGCCATAGATAAATTAATAGAAAATAAGGAAAATTTATCAAAAATGTCAATTTTTTGTCGAAATTTTGTTGAAAAAAACTATTCTATTAATGCATATAAAAATATTTTTAATCAGACCTTAAAAGATATGCAATTTAAAAGGTGATAAGGGGGAGACACTTTTGAAAAATATCCATAAGCAATTGATAAACTTAAGATTATTGACATTAAAAAATGGTGCCGTACGTGGAAATTATTTAAAAAAGAAGAATATATTCAAAAGTTTTAGTGAAAATGTTTGGTGGCAACCTTATAAAATTCCTACCCAACCTAAATTAGTAAAAATTGGAAATAACGTTAATATAGCAACAGAAGTTCTTTTTATGGAACATGATATAATTCATGTTATGCTAAATAACTCCTGCAAAGTAAAAAAATATAAACAATATTTAGGTACTATTGAAATAGGTGATAATGTTTTTATTGGTGCTAGAAGCATCATTATGTATAATGTAAAAATTGGTTCAAACTGTATCATAGGTGCTGGTTCAGTTGTAACTAAAGATGTACCTAATAATTCAGTTGTTGCCGGTGTACCAGCTAAAATTATAGGCAATTATCAAAGTATTATTGATAAATATAACAGCTATAGCAAATTGCATTCAAAAGATGATATGAGTGATGAAGACTTTATTGAAAAATTTTTTTGGAATAAAAATTGATAGGATTAGAAGTGCTAACTTTGAGCAATTAATAAAAAAGATTAATAAATTTATATCTAAAGATTATCAAATATGTAGAAATTTGGAGAATATTTTTTGTGTTTTTTATAATTTGAAAAGATCTTATAAGGAATAGAAAAACGTCTTTAGAAATTTTTATTGAATATTAATTATGAATATTGATAAATAGATAGATTAACATTTGAAGTGTTTGAAATATTTATTTCGAAAGGAGAAATTTTATGATTTTAAAAAATGCATTAAAAAAAAGCAAAGATTTTATTTTATTTTTTATATATCATAAAGATGAAAACAATCTTTTATCTATTTTAGAAGCTTATGATGTAGTTTCATTTGATATTTTTGACACTTTAATAGATAGAACATGTAAAAAGCCTGATGATATTTTTGATTATGTTCAGGTTATGTATAACTTACAAAATCCAGAAAAGAAACTTAGCAAATTTAAGACGCAAAGAAAAAAAGCATATAAAAATGCAGTTAAAAAAAGCAAATTTGAGGAAGTAACACTTAAAGAAATATATGATAATTTAGAAAGTTATACACAAGATGAAAAAGTAAACTTAAAAGAATTAGAAATAAAATTAGAATTATCATTATGTAAAACTAATGTTAAAATGTATGAAATTTATTTAAAATTATTAAAAGATAATAAACAAATTATAGTTACATCAGACATGTATCTTCCTTTGGAAATAATAGAAGAAATATTGAAAAAGAATGGCTATACACAAATAAAAAAGATTTTTTTATCTTCAGAATTAAAATTAACAAAGTGGACAGGAAGTGTATTTAAAAAAATTGTAAATTTATATAGAGGGAAAAAAATCATTCATATTGGAGATAATCCAATTTCGGATTATATTCAGCCAAAGAAAAAAGGAATTGATGTAATTTTAATTAAATCAAAAAAAGAAAAAGATATATTTGACATAAAAAATAAGACATTGGATCAAAAATTATTAAATAGTTTTATTTCTGCAAATATAAAAAATGAAGATAATATTTATAGTCAATTTGGATATAAAATTTTTGGACCATTATTGTTTGGCTTTACATCTTGGCT
>CANRBS010000075.1 GCA_947628895.1 uncultured Bacilli bacterium | reverse complement strand
AAAACTTTATTTAATTAAAAAGAGAGCTAATTTTTTATAATGCTCTCGTTTTGACATGACTTAGTCTGAATAGTTACTAATTAAAAAAGAAGAAATTAATAATTAATAATCTCTTCTTTTATTTCAAAAATAATGACATTAATATTTTAGTTTTAGAGCAAATCCATTTTCTTCTTTTAATTCTTTGTCTAATTCTTTAGCTTTTTCATTATTTTTAAATAATGAATAAATATGTTCAACTCCATATTTTCTAAAAAGTTCTTCTCTTTTACTTTGGATTTCTGGAAGAATATCAACAAATCTTATATCTGTTAGAAATCTGTTGTCATAAAAGATAATACTATTGTCAAGATCATCAACCATGGTATCATCCTCCTTTAGCTACATTATATCAAAGTTTTAAATTAAAATCATTATGTTTTTTATACTTTACATATTATTGTTTTAATATTAATTTTTTATCATGTTTTCCATATAAAACAGCATTGGTTTCTTCTTTTAATTCTTCCATCATTTCTACATATGCAGGAAGTGGCTTTGTAAAAGAACAATTAATAGCATAAAATAGCCATTGCCATTCATCATATAAATCTTTATCCCTTGTTTCTAACATATTTAATTTTCTATGGCTACTTTTAGTAAGTAAAGCTCCATTAGAAACAGTTGTATCTCCTTCATTTCTTTTAATTATATGATGATATGTTAGAGGATTTGTTCTAGTAATTGGTGTTCCCATCCAATCATATCCATCAGGTGTATATATTTTAATCATTTTATTTAATACTTCTTGTTCTAAAGTGTTCATATTTTCACCTCTTTTAAAACAGCTATATTATACTACAAAGTAATTAAAAAAGCAACTTTCGTTGCTTATTTTATTTGACTCATTACTTCTTCAGCAAAGTTTTCTTGTCTCTTTTCCATTCCTTCGCCTACTTCATATTTAACAAGTTTATTAAGTTTACATTTATTATTTTCTAGGTAAGCTTTAACACTAAGGCTTGAATCTTTAATAAATGCTTGTTCTTCTAAAACAGTTTCTTCATAGAATTTTCTAATTCTACCTTCTACTATTTTATCAGCAAATTCTGGTTTTTTACCTTCATTAACAACTTGTTCTTTAATTACAGATTTTTCATGTTCTAAATCTTCTTCTGGAACACTTTCAATATTTGTATATAGTGGTCTCATAGCTGCAGCTTGCATTGCTACATCTTTAGCTACTTCTTCATTACTTCCTTCAACTACAGTTAATGAAGCAATTTTACCACCCATATGTAAATATGAACCAAATACTTCTGAATCTTTTTTAGTAACAGTTTCAAATCTTCTTAAACTAATTTTTTCACCAATTTTAGCAGTAGCATTTACTATTAAATCATTAATAGTATCACTTCCACATTTTAAATTTAATGCAGTTTGCATATCTTTAGCATCACTCTCTAAAATAGTATTTCCTATTTTATCTAATAATTCTTTAAATTCTGCATTTTTAGCAACAAAATCAGTTTCTGCATTTAATTCTAAAACTACAGCATTATTACCTTTAATATATATATTAGCAAGTCCTTCTGCTGCAATTCTTTCTGCTTTTTTAGCAGCTTTAGAAATACCTTTTTCTCTTAAATAATCGATTGCTTTGTCCATGTCTCCATTACTTTCAACAAGGGCTTTTTTACAATCCATCATTCCAGCTCCAGTTCTTTCTCTTAAGTCTTTTACCATACTTGCACTAATTTCCATAATATTTTCCTCCTAATTTAATGATGAAATTAATTCATCTTTTTTCATAGTTGAATATCCTGAAATACCTTTTTCTTTAGCAAGTTTCTTAAGTTCTGAAACTGTCATAGAACTATAATCTACGGTTTCTTCTTTTTTAGTAGTTTTTTCTTCTTTTACTTCTTTTTTAGCTTTTTTAGTTTCAACGGTTTCTTCTTTTTTAGCTTTTTTAGCAGGTTTTTCTTCTTCACTAAAATCATCTAATTCAACAACTTTAGTTTCAACTTTAATTTCTTTTACTGGTTTTTCAGTATTTTCTTCTTCAGTAACATAGTCTACAAGTGGTAGATTATTAGCTTCACATACAGCATTAGCTAAAACTCCAAGTACAACTTTAACACTTCTTACAGCATCATCATTTGCTGGAATTGGATAATCTACATCATCTGGATCACAGTTAGTATCAACTATTCCAAATACTGGTATTCTAAGTTTACGAGCTTCATGAATAGCATTAACTTCTACTCTTGGATCTACAACTATGATAGCTTTTGGTAATTGTTCCATACCTCTAATACCACAAAGAAGTTTATTTAATTTATCATATTCTTTTTGAATTTTAGCAACTTCTTTTTTAGGTAAAAGTTCAAACTTACCACTTTCCTCCATTTTTTCAATTTGAGCTAGTCTTTTTACTCTTTCTCTAATTGTTTTAAAATTAGTTAAAGTTCCTCCTAGCCATCTTTCTGTTACATAAAAACTATTACATCTTTCTGCTTCTTCGATACTAGCTTCTTTAGCTTGTTTTTTAGTACCAACGAATAGAACCTTACCACCATTTTCACATGCTTTAAGAAGTTCTGAGTAAGCTTCTTCAATTTTATCAACAGTTTTTTGTAAATCAATAATATGAATGTCATCTCTTGTAGTAAAAATAAATTCTTTCATTTTAGGATTCCATCTTTTAGTTTGATGTCCAAAATGAACACCTGCTTCTAATAAATAACTTTTTGCAATTACTGCCATATTTTTCTCTCCTTTCGTTAATTCTTCTGCTTATCTTTAAATTAATATTCACCTAAATTATATTTATTTAGGCACTAGAATATTAAATCAATAAGCATGTTTTTTTCTTAAAGCATACATATTTTAACATAAATTTATATAAAAAAAAAGATATTTTTTATGTTTTTATATCTTTTTTAGTAACTATTCAGACCTAAAAAGATAGAAAAAAAGAAATCTATCTTTTTTTAATGTTGATAAGTATAGAA
>CANRBS010000074.1 GCA_947628895.1 uncultured Bacilli bacterium | reverse complement strand
GGATTTTCCAATTAATATATATGATGTTTATGCTAATTATGACTTTACTCCATCACCTCATATCTAATACACAGCAATTTTTTTTAAAAAAAGCTTGACAAAATACTCCTTTTAAACTAATATATAGACTTACCAATTCACTTTTAGGCGAATTGGTGCTAGTATCACACTAGCCAACCCCTTTTTATTCTTTTTTCCGGACTGTTCATCAGGGGGTGACAGTCCTTTTTAATGGATAAAAAGTTGTAAATTTATAACATATAATAATATAAAGGAGGTTTATGCAAGAAGATTTTGAATTAGAAACTGTTTTATCATTAGTAACTGGATATAACTTTACAAATGACTTTGATAAAGTTTTTGATTTAGTACAATTTATATTTGAAGATCCTTTTATAGATATACTTGGATTTAATATTTTAAAGGAAACTGCTATTAAACATATTTTTTATTTATATCCAGAACTACAAAGTATTTCTAAAGATGATATAGATTTTGATACACTTTTAAATGAAGTAAAATCTATTTATGGAGATGAAATTACTATTAGTGTTATTGGTGAAAAAGTTATCAAATTAAAACATTCAATTTAATATATTTTTGAATGTTTTTTATTTATATTTTATTCCTTGATATGAGTTTCTTCTCTTCATTTCTTTGTCTATATCATTTAAGATTGTAACTTTTTTAATTAACCAATCAGGTTCAACTAAATCACTTACTTTAGGATCTCCTGTAATTCTATGAACTACTATGTCTTCTCTTAAATATTCAAGTTGATCACATACTATATCTATATATTCTTCTCTTGAAAGCACTTTAAAATGAACTTGATTATATAATTTTTCTAACTCTGTACCTTTTAAAATTGATAATGCATGTATTTTAATACCTTGTATATCAAGTTTACTTAAATACTTAACTGTTTCTATCATCATTTCTTTTGTTTCATATGGAAGTCCATTAATAATATGAACTACAACATTAATATTTCTTTCTCTTAATTTTTTTACCATTTCATTAAAACATTCAAGAGTATGACATCTATTTATTAATATAGATGTTCTTTCATGTATTGTTTGAAGACCTAGTTCAATTGTTAAATATGTTTTTTTAGATAATTCTTCTAAATAATCAAGACACTCATCACTAATTGCATCAGCTCTTGTTGCTATATTCAAACCAACAACATTATCAAAAGAAAGTATTGTTTCATATTTTTCTTTTAATACGGTAACTTTAGCATAAGTATTTGTATTTGCTTGAAAATAACCAATATATTTAGCGGTAGGCCATTTTTTTAACATCATATTTTTAACATCATTAAATTGTGTTACTAAGTCTTTGTTTATATCTCCAGCATATTCTCCACTACCACTTTTAGAACAATATATACATCCACCTACTCCTACAGTTCCATCTTTATTAGGACATGTAAAACCAGCATTTAAACTTACTTTAAATACTTTTGAATTAAACTTATGTTTATAAAAATAATCAAGTGTATAATATCTTTTATTTGTATCACTATATTTAAACATATTACTACCTTTTTCCTATTATCCCATCTATATCATGACTTTTATCTTCATAATATTCTTCATAAGTTTTCCATGCCCGTAAAACTTCATCTTTTAAACTTGATATTTTAAATCCTTCTGCCTGTCTTACAATAAATACTGAATTTAAAAAACTTTCATAAGGTATTCTACTAGCACAAGCATATTTAAACATATCTTTTGTTTTTTTAATATCCTTAAATATTTTTATTTTATAATCATTTAATATATTTATTTCTTCATCATTTAAACTATTTAATACATTATTTAAATTTTCAATATTCCAATTATCTTGAAGTAACTTATTAATCTTTTTTGAAAATATTACTGGTTTAGTATCTTCATTAAATACTTGTTCATATTCACAAATTGGTACTAAAAAATGTTTATATACATCATTTACTTTATAATCTTCTCCATATTTTTCTTTAAACTTTTCATTATAACTATCCCATGTAGCATCTAAAAAATAAAGTCCATGAATATTATATTTATCATCATCTATTCTAACTAAATTTCTCTTATGTCCCTCTTCTTTTATATTATGAGTAGTTGTAAGGGATACACTAATTAATTTAATATTTTCATCAAAACAATTAAATATTTCCTCCATCATTAAAGAATATCCAACACATGTAATTTTACCATACTTGATTATTTTATCAGGAGTATAAGTGTCCGTTAATTTATCACTTTCAGAATATTCATACCATTTCATTATGTCATAAGCCATCATTAGCTTTTCTAAAGCACTCAATTTAGTTTTATTAATCATACTTCTATAATTTCTAATTACAAGAACTAACTCTTTAAAATCATTATAATCAACAAATCCACCACATAATAACCTATAATTTATTTTTATTTTAGTATTTTTAGATAATTCATCTAAATATTCATAATCAAAATCATAATAATTAACATCTTTTATTATTTCATTGTTGTCAACTACATTAAAATCAATTTTTAATTTATCAATCTTATATGATTTAGAAAGCTCTTTACATATTTCATATACTTTATCTAAAGAAATATCTGTAATTTCTATAGAAACATGATCTTTATTAAAATAAAAATTATATTTATAAAATTCATTTACTGAAATATATACTCTTTCTAAACTATTATTTACATTTAAATATTTATATATTTTTTCTATATTATCTTTATTTAATGATGTCGTATTAATTGTCATATGATCCGTTTTATCAATATTAGAACTTTTAATTATAATTCCTTTATATATTAATATTTCATTTGGATAAGTTGAATATGTATATTCATCTAATGTTTTAACTAATTCATCTAAAGACTTTGAAGTAGATACGACTGTTATATTATTTTTTATTAAATAATCTAATGTTTCTTTATTTAATTCTAAATTATTTTTTTCTAAATTATAACTATTATCTTTATATTTTATACTTTTTTTAATGTTCATAATTTCCCTCTTTAATCATTTTACCATATTAAATAATTATTTACTATTTAAGAAGAAAAGATTGACAAAACAACTTAAATTTTTTAAAAGTAGGTTGTGTTAAACATAATGACTGATAAATAAAAAGGTGGTATAATTAAAATAGCCAAACAAAAGATAAAGGAAGGA
>CANRBS010000073.1 GCA_947628895.1 uncultured Bacilli bacterium | reverse complement strand
CATAAATATATTATAATTCAAAAATTACCAATCACATAGTGATTGGCGATTAAAATTTATTTTAATCTTTTTTTATTGATTTTTTAAATAAAATGTCGTAATTTTTATGGAATACTTTCTGATTTTGTGTTATAGTATTATTAAAGTAAGGAAGTGTAGTTAAATGAATGAAGAAATGACAAATAATAGTAATACTAATACTAATGCTATTAATAATTTAGAAAGTGTTAATTCAAATTCACAAGAAGCTCTTACTAATGTAGAAATATCAAATGAAAATACTAATGTATTAAATAGTTCTACTATGAGTGATGTTTCAAATGAAAATGTACCACTAGAAAACCCTCCAATTGAAAATCAAAATATCGTAATAGAAGAAGTTGTAAAAGATATTTCAGCAAGTGAAAATAATAATACTCTTGAAACTCCATCTCAAGATACAACTACAGTACAAAAAATAGAAGAAAGTTCATATAAAGAAAAAAAGAAAAGTAAACTTCCATTATTACTTTTATTATTAGTTTTAGCAGTTGGTATATTTATTGGTGTATTTTTCTTTATAAAAAGTAAAACTACAACTCAAAATATTTATTATAAAACTGTAAGAGAATTCTCTAATAAATTAATTACTACTTTAGATTCTAGTTCTCCACAATTAAAAGATATATATGGAGCTACTATCAATGGTACAATCAATGCAAGTGATTATGGTGGTCTTACTTCTTTAGTTGATACATTAAATAAAATAAAAGTGAATGAAGATTTTGAAATAGATTATAAAAATAAAAAACTATATTTAAGTTTAGATACATTATATGATACTGATAGTATGTTAAAAGGTGAACTTTTAGCAAAAGATAATACAATGTATTTAAATTTACCAGATTTATATTCAAAACCTATTAAATTAGTCGAAGGCGAAACTATTGAAGAAATATTTACTGTATCTGATTATACAAATGATTATAAAACAATTATTCAAGAATTAAGTGAAATATTAATAGCAAGCTTAAAAGATGAATGGTTTACAACAAGTAAAGAAAAAATTGATGTTTTAGGAAGTAGTGTAAAAACAACTGTACATACATTAAAATTAGATTCAACAAGAATATTTGAATTAGAAAAGTCATTATTATTTGGAGTGCATCAAAATGATAGATTATTAACATCTATTCATAATGTTACTGGAAAAGATAAAGAAAAATTAAAACAAACTTTAATTGATAAAAGAGAAAATTTAGAAAAACCAGAAACTAACGAAACTATAGAAATTTCTATATATGTAAATAGAAGTAATGAATTACAAAAAATAATAATTAAATCTATAGAAGATCAAGAAGAAAACATTTTAGATTTATCACTAACAGATGTAGATACTTATGATATTTTATTAAATAAAGAAAAACTTGCAACTTTAATTTTTAAAGAAAATAATATAGAGTTTTCATTTAAAAATGAAACTACAGAAATGTCAATTGTTATGAAAATACAAAAAGACAATCTAAATGTAATTGCTAAAATGGAATCAGATGGAACAAATTTAGAATTAAATATTGTAGATGATAATAAAAAATTTAATGCTAAAGTATTAGTATCAGTACCTGAATCATCAATTGATGTAGCATATAATATTTTAATGGAATTAAAAGATGTTAGTGAAGTAAAAGAATTTAGTACAGATGATTATGTTGAACTTGAAGAATTAACTGAAGATGATTTAAATTCAATATTGCAAAAAATAGAAAATAATCCTGCATTAATATCTTTAATTACTGATGTAAAAAGTGTTGGCTTTTTAGATATGATTAAATCAGATATTTAAAAATATTAATAGAACTTTTGAAAAATAAAGTTCTTTTTAATTTAGGTGAATAATGTAACTAAAATAACATATATTTCATAACTTATTAATGAATAGAAATAAAGGAGTGGATTATATGTGTAATAATAATAACAACGATAATAATTGTTGTCAAAATTGTATAATGGAAATACTACAAGTTATTAATGTTTTACAATCAAATGCATGTCCTGATAGTTGTTTACTTTCTTGTGATAGACCTGCATTAGGTGGTGGAACTAACTGTGTAATTTGTAATACAAGACCAATTCAATTGTATACTTGTGGTAGTAATGGAACACCTTGGGCAATGCCTACTAGTCGTGAAGCAGAAGCACCTACTAGTACAGTATTTAGAGTAGAAAAAGTTGATGGATGTTGTTGTACTTTTAGAGTTTTAACAACAAATCCTGATACAACATCACTTTATCCATATGTTTCAACAGATTCATTATTCACAATGGATACAAATTGCTTATGTAGTATAAGATGTTTAAATGATACATATGTAGAATGTTTATAGGAGTTCAAAAATTGAACTCTTTTTTTTAGAATTTAAAAGTGTTAAAATAAAAAAAGAGGTTATATATGAAAGATTATGAAAACGAACTTTATGAAAAAGGAATAAATTTAATTGCTGGAATAGATGAAGTAGGAAGAGGACCACTAGTAGGACCAGTAGTAACTGCTTGTGTAATATTACCAAAAGATTTTTATGATGAAAGAATAAATGATTCTAAAAAATTGAGTGAGAAAAAAAGAAATCTTTTATATAATGTAATAATGGAATCCGCGATTAGTGTTGGAATTGGCATGTCTTCTGAAAAAGTAATAGATGAAATAAATATATTAAATGCTACTAAAAAAGCTATGATTGAAGCTATTAATAATTCTAAAGTAAAACCAGAGTATTTATTAATTGATGCAGTTAAATTAGATATTGATATTCCACAAACCTCTATAATTAAAGGAGATGCTAAATCACAGTCTATTGCAGCTGCTTCTATAATAGCTAAAGTTACAAGAGATAGGATGATGTATGAACTTGATAAAATACACCCTGAATATGATTTTGCAAATAACAAAGGATATGGTACTAAAAAACATATAGAAGCATTATATAAATATGGTGTAATAGATGAACATAGAAAAACATTTGAACCTGTATCAAGTATTATTTCAAGTAAAAAATAATTAACAATAAATTCGTTAATTGTTTTTTTAAATGATTTTTTTATTAATTAAAAAGTCAAGTGCAACTTTTAGAATAATCAATAATAAGTATAAAAAGCGATTTATGCCGAGAAAACTTTTGATATTTGGTGGTTTATGATAAACTGAAAAAGGTGTTAAAGAACGAAATGAAGCGAAGCGAAATGTAGTCGACTCAGCAATCGTTCTTTTTTTCATAGGTTGTGTTAAACATTATGACTGATAATGATATTCGGCATAAGCGATATTTAAATCAATAGGCATTTTAGATATA
>CANRBS010000072.1 GCA_947628895.1 uncultured Bacilli bacterium | reverse complement strand
ATAACTTTGTCTAGTCATTGCCATATTTATCACTTACTCCTTACTATACCTATATTTATTATTATACCATTTTTCCAATTAAAAAGTAAGGTTTGTAAGCTTATTTTTGGTATAGTAAGCAACCTTACATTTATATTATAATATATTTTTTTTAAAATAAAAAGACTATTAACGAAATTTCTTTTGTCAACAGTCTGAAAGAAACCATTTGAGGTTTCTTTTATATTTTCATAATGAATTTTATTATAAATAATCTACACTTTCTATACCTAAAATGCTAAGGGATTCATTAATAACTTTACTAATACATTTTAATAATTTAATTCTTGATGATTTTAATACTGGATCTTCTTCATTTGATATATTAACTTGTTCATAAAATCTTGAAAAATCTTGAGTTAAATTAAATATATATTTTGTTAAATGTGAAGATTCATGAGATGTTAATAACTCGTTAACAACTTCTCTAAAATATGATAGTTCTTTTATTATTTTATTTTCTATATCATAATTAAATTTAATTTCATCTGTTAATTCTATATCATTATTTTTTAGAATTGAATTTATTCTTGCTAAACTATATAAAATATAAATACCTGATTCACCATTAAAACTTGTAGCATTTTCTAAATTAAAGTTAACTATTTTTTGTTTAGAAACATTTAACATAGTAAATTTAATACAAGCATTACATAATATTTTTAATTTGTCTTCTGAAATCTTAGTATTTCTTTTCTCAAATTCTTTAAGTAAAGTTTCTTTTACAGCATGAACAAAATCAGTAACTAAAACTACAGTACCATTTGATGTACTCATTTTATCTCCATCTAGTAATACATATGAATAACTAATAAGTTTAGGAGCTTTATATCCTAATATGTCTAATACTGCACTTATTTGTTGCATATAAACTTCTTGATCTTCTCCTAAAACTATAAAATTATTTTTACTATTTAAATCCATTTTATGCATAGTATAAGCAATATCTTTAATTGGATATAATGATGTTTTATTAGATCTTGTAAGTACTAATACTGGTTCTTTAGTTGGAATGTTATAGTCACTTAAATCAACATAGTATCTTCCTAACTCGTCTTCTTTTAATTTACCTTTTTCATTTAATTTATCTAATATATTTTTTAAATATTTATTATAGACATAATCAGATTCATGAGTAAATACATCAAAATGTATATTTAATTCATCAAATATTTTCATTTGACCTTCTACACATTTATCAGTAATACTTTTGAATTTATCTATCATTTCTTTATTTCCATTTTCAACAAGTTCTAAATAATCAAAAGCTTGTGCTTCAATTGTTTCATCATTTTTAGCATCATTACTTATTTTTACATATACATCTAATATTGAAGAAAAATCATCATTTGGAAGACCATATTTTTCTATACCAATTACCAATAAAGCTATTTTTTTACCTAAATCATTTATAAAATAATGTCTTTGTACTTTATATCCAGTAAATTTATATAAATTACTCATAAAGTCACCTATCAAACTATTTCTACATCTTCCAATATGTGGTTCAGCATTAGGATTAATTGATGTATGTTCTATTAATAACTCTTCATTATTTCCTTGATTTAATGAACCATATTTTTTAGAGCTTTCTATTTCATTAATAATATTTTTATTAAATACATTATAATCTAAATAAAAATTTACATAAGGACCAATTGTTTTAATTTCACTAAAATACTTTTTATCATCATTAAAATTTTCTTTTATATAATTAGCTATTTCAACTGGATTATTATGCTCTTCATTTCTTAAAGATGCACATTGTACACTATAATCTCCCATATCATCTTTAGGTGGTATTTCTACTTTAATATCTTTTACGGTTAATAATTCTTTAATTTTTAAACTAATATAATCTTTCATATTCTCTCCTTTAAAAGAAAAAAATTCTATAAATATAAGGACGATTTTCGCGGTACCACCTTATTTCATAGAATTTCTATGCACTCATTTATCTTTAATGCAGATATTACATTTAAACTCAAAAGATTCATTCATATGTCATTATTATTGCCTTGCACTTACCGGCAATTCACTGAAATAAGAGGACACACTACTACTTCTTTCTCTTCGTTTATTTATAAAACCCGAAATCTTATATTTCGGGTTTAGTTTCTAATTGGTGGAGAATATGGGACTCGAACCCGTGACCTCCTGCGTGCAAGGCAGATGCTCTAGCCAACTGAGCTAATTCCCCATTAAGGTAGGCACTTGATAACAATCAAGCATATTAATACTACCATAATATTAGGCATTAAGTCAAGCAAAATCGTTAATTTTAACTAAAAATCTTACTTCTTTTTATATTATTTAACAAAATAAGCATAATATTCTTCAAATGTTATATTTTCATTATATATAAGTGTTGAGGCACTCTCACCTACATATCTAAGTCTCCAAGTAGATGCCTTAAATCCTGTTAAATCTTCTTTACCACTTTCAAATCTAAATATAAATCCATATTTATATGCATTATCTTTAAGCCATAAATACTCTTCACTTATCTTAGGATCTTCATATACTTTATTATATGGCATTAAATCAAAAGATAAACCAGTTTGATATTCAGAATGTCCCGGACGAGCAACTATTTCATCAGCTTCACTTTGTCCGTAACTACTAACATAACTATTATATATTTTCTCTTGTTCACTATATGATCTATACCCATCAGATACAACAAATGTATATCCCTCTTCTTTTCCAGCAGATATTAAAGATATAATATTTTCCATTATACTTTCACTTATTTTTTTACCACTATATGCATACTTAGATGGAACATCTATAATATCTTCTGGTTCATAATCTTTACTAAGACCATATATTCTATTTACAAGCATTAATTCATTCTTAGTTGTATCTGTTTCTCTTTCATTATCCATCCATTCAATATTAGCTTCACTATTTATAATAGCTATTATTTTAGTATAATCATCATCTTCATTCTCTTTCTTATATTCAATATATTTATCCATATTATCAAATATAAAATATTTTTCTTCTAAAAGAGTAGATAATTCACTATTATATTTTTGTGTTAATATTTTATCAATATATTCATTTTTTAATTTACTTTTAATTATTTTAATTTCACTATCTTTATATCCTATTTGTTCTAATTTATAATCATATGTTTTTGTATAATTAATATGTTTTACTAAAGATACCACACCAAATATTATAGCTGCTAGTACTAGTACTAAACCAACCATAACAGAAATGAATCTAACATAATTAAATTTCTTAACGACCATTTATTCTTCACCATATCTATTGTACCAAATTTCTGACGAAAAGTCTTTAGGTTATCTAAAATTTATCAAAAAATATTGCAAAATAAAAAGTGTT
>CANRBS010000071.1 GCA_947628895.1 uncultured Bacilli bacterium | reverse complement strand
AATAATGCTGTTGTTCTAGTATTACCTTCTCTAAATGGATGTACTTGCCATATATTAGATGAAAATTTAGTTATATTATTGATAACTTCAACTATATTCATTTCTTTATAATTATTTTCTTTTTCTAATGAAATATCATATTCTAGTGATTTGGTTAAAGTATTACAGTCTCCATATGCTACTGAATCGTTATTTAATATTTTTTCGTGTTTAGAAAAATCTATCTTTCTAAATTCACCAGCAAATTCATAAACATCTTGAAACAAGAATTTATGAACATATTTTAAATAATCCACTGATAATTCAAACTTATCTTCATTTAATAATTCAACTATCCTTGCTGATACGAAATCACATTCTAATTCATTATGATTTATTTCATTTCTATTTTCTTTTTCTATATAATACTCTCTTAATTCATTTTCAACTTCTTCTATAGTTAAATTACCTTCAACATTTTCTTCTAATAATTTTTCTAAATATTTAGAAGGTTTTAAATTATCTACTTTTTGAAGACCAATAGCCATATCCCATTGTAATTGTTTTATATAATTACTAGATTTATATTCTTCTTTATATTCATTAACACTTGAATCTAATTCTTTTTCATTCATAATTTAGACCTCCTAACTTTATATAATTATAACATAAAAGATTGCATCATTAAAATGAATGCAACCTTTTTTATTCAAATATTTTTTTAATCTCTTCAAACCATTTTGAATTATGTTCTATTCTTTTTAAGAACTTTTTATTATTAATCAATTCTTTCTTTGTCTCCATAGATGACTTTTTCCAACTATCACGTTTAACAACATAAGTAGCATTTCCATATATAGGACTTTCTAATATACATATACCTTCATAAATAAAAGCATAGTATCCCTGAAATCCATTTCTACCAACATTTCGTTCTATTGGTTTATATTCTTCCAAAGTGTCTAATCGAACTTGATCGTAATCTTTTCTTTTACTTCTTGATTCTTCTTGTCTAGTATTTCTTGATTTTCGAACTTCTATTTTAACATCAGGAGGCAATATTTCCCAGTTTCTTCTAATATAATTAGTATTTATTAACAATGAATCTAGATTCTCATCTAAAACTTCACAATAGCCAAATACTTCTAAATATAGATTAATTATATTTTTAATATTTATATCATTAGTGTTTTCTGTTAAAATCATTTCTTTACCATTTTTATTTTTTCTTAAAGTCATTTCTATGCCAAATGGTTCATAATAAGTTTTCGGATAACACTCCTTATAAATATCTCTATAATCAGACTGCCAATCACCATTATAAAGTTGCCACTCCCAATAAATTGTTCTAATGAATCGTTCTTCCTTTGGCATATTCTTTTCAACCACAAAATATCCATTAACATTCTTTCTTGACATAATTCCATATTTAGTAGATGGTTGAACTGTTATACCTTCTTCAAACTTATCCATTTCTAATTTTTCAAGATTGTCTGTAGATGCGTCCACTACAATATAGTATTTTTTATTTATATCTATAGTATCTGGAACTTTTAAAATTTTCTTTTGGGCAATTATCATTTTATCACCACCTACTTTCTTCTATTTGATAAAGCACTACCAGCTACACTCTTAGTAGCTTTAGTCGTTTTTTTACTTCTTAATTGGCTACTAGCTTTTTTGGCTACACCTTTAGAAGTTCTAATCTTATTTGCCATATTTTTCCTCCTCTCTATAGTTTCTAACTGTTTGTATTTCGAGAAAAAATATGATACAATTACTACAGGGAGCCAACCTATAGTTTCAGTCTGAAACTATTTTTTTATTAAAACCTAAATCATATCAGTTAAATACTGTCTCGAGGTTAAGTTCAATTTCATAATATCACCCCATACTTAAAAAGTCAAGTTTTAGTCTTTTTTTCCTCTAAAATACACTTTTACGTTTTTTTTAAATATATTTTGTATTTTTTTTAGTTTATTTTAACTACAATATTGACTTTAACACTAAATTAATATAAAATATTAATTAGAGAGGGAGAATATTATGATTGTACACTTTCGAGTTAATAACTATAGAGGAATTGAACAAGAAGCTATTATAGATACAAAGGCATCTAACAAAATTAAAAGACCATCAAGAAAGTATAGTGTGATTTCTGAAAAAAATAAATTATTAAAAACAATATGCCTAATTGGATGTAATGGCAGTGGTAAAACCAGTATCTTATCTGCAATAGACACATTACAGACATTTATTTCTTTTCCATTTAGAAAAAACATTAAAGAAAATAATGATTTTGTAAATTATATAAAGTCAATGAGCGAGGATGAGTTAAAGAATTATTTGATTAAACTTAATACTCTTAATCTTGGTGAACAAAATATAAACAGAAAAGATGAACCAACTTTAATAGAAATCGAATTATATGCTCCAAAAAGAAAAAATAATATTAGCGGATTTTATTCATACAAAATAATTTATGATTTCAATTATAAAAAGAATGGCGTATTATCTGAAAGCTTAAGTTATAGACCTAATTTTAAAAAAAAGAATACAATTAATTTATGTAATAAAAAAAATATCATTGAAAGCCAAATAGGAACAGCAATATTATATGAAAATAATGATAATATTAACAAAAATACTACTAAATATATTGAATACTACAAATCATTTACAGAAGAACTACTCAACTATACTGATTGTCTATTTGATGGGGCCTCTACTGATATAAGGGAGATATTAAAAAATAACAAAAAAGATTTCATAAAATTATGTAATATTGCTGATGATAAAATAATAGATGTATCAATTGATGAAAATAGCAAAAATAGAAATATATTATTTTGGAACAAACTTGGTAACTCATTGTATTTTTCACAGTTATCAGAAGGAACTAGAAAAATTATCATATTGGGTTCTGTTATAATTGAGGCTATTAAAAACAATTCAACTTTATTAGTAGACGAAATAGAACAAAGTTTACATCCTGCTCTTGTTGATTTCTTAATAGATCTTGCATCTTCAAAATATTCTAACAATTATACTCAGCTATTATTTACTACGCATTCTCCATTACTAGCATTTTCATTAGAAAATGATGAATTGTATTTTATTAATAACCATGATGATTCTTACTATTTTTCCAATATTACGAATGCTATCAAAATGAAAATTATTACAAAAGATCAAAGTAGACAAAAAGCGTGGATTGATAATTTACTAATTAAAAATCCGGATAAAAACAAAATAGAGCAATTCATAAATAGTGAAAACAAAGACTAAAAAATGTCTTTGTTTTCATTTAAATATTAATTATATAATTTTTCAAAACACTCCTTTAAGTAAAGTTTTATCTTAATATATTTGATTAGTTAATCCAAATGATTATCTTAATACCCTTATAAATTTAATCCATGAGAGGGCTAAGTATGTCCTCCTAGAATTAGGTGTTCAATATTATAATATTATAAATGATAATACTTAATAGATTTTGAATATTCTTCTTCAATTATGTTTTCAAATCCATTCCCCATT
>CANRBS010000070.1 GCA_947628895.1 uncultured Bacilli bacterium | reverse complement strand
TATTATCACATTATCGGTTCCTGAAATTTTGATGGCAAATTGGAATAACTGTCACACTTGTATTATAATTGCACACATTCTTAAATCAAAAAGTGGTCTTTAGCCCTTTATTTATAAGGGTTTTAAAAATTTTCAAAAAAGTTAATTTTCGTCATTTTTCGAAAAATCAAAAATTTCACTTTTTTGAATGAATTATATAGACAATTAAAGCAATAAAAAAGAGAAATACAATTAAACTTTCTCTCTTACTTCTATTTTGCCTATATTACCATTTTAGCATAAAAAAAGCGGAAAGTAAATGGAAAGGCAATAATTTGTAATCTCTATTTTTCCCTTTATTTATAATGATTTGAAGAAATTTAAAAAATTAATTTTTTATAACTTTTTAAAAATTCAAAAAAATTCATTTTCTTTCTAAAATTAGTTTTTTTGTACTTGTAGGAATAGGTATATCTTTTTCATTAATAAATATATAATTAATATCTTTTCTTGATGAAGTAGATAATCCAAATGGTAAAGAATAATTCAATATAACCCATAATATATCCGGACGATTCTCAGGGAAAATACATTCGCCATCAGTTATAACGATTTTATTATCAGCATCATTTGAAAAACTTTCTGCCATTACATGAAAATCAGTACCGCCTCTACCTGTGATATGCAAATTATCTATGTCAGTATCATTTCTTATATCATTCCAACCATAAAATTCGGTATCACAAAATCCAACTTTTATTTGGCTTGTAGATAATATATTTTTGCATTCTCTTAAAATTACTTTTATTTTTTGCATACTCATAGAACCGCTTGTATCAATAATTATTTCACTTTCGGAATATGATGTATCTGGTTTCCCTTCTTTTCTAATTATTCCATCCATTTCTACTTCATAAAAAGCAGTTGTTATTTCATCTGGAGTAGCTATATTTGCTCTTAATAATTCTTTCCAATAAATAAGAGGGGCTGCTCTTCCAACACTTACACTAGGAAATTCCATTCCTAATGCCATATTCCCATATTGAGCTTGTTTTTTTAGTTCTTCTTCAAATTCTTCTAATAATTCATTTCTTAAACTGCTATTTTCACCCATTAAATCCTGTAAGTCTTTATTATACATTTCATTCATCCATGCTTCTAAATCTACTATTTCCATGTGAAAAGTATTAGCTCCCATCCATGCTTTAATTTGTTGTAATTGAGGTAAATACTTCATATATAATTCTTCTGTAGAATAATCAAGTGCATCTGGAATATCAACAAGTCCTTCTGGCATTGTTAAACCATCCCTTACTAATAACTGATTAATAATAGCATCTTCAACATAGTTTAACAAATCTTTATCTCTTCCAACATTTCTAAATAAATGACTTAACACTACATGGAATATCTCATGAGCAATAATAAATTCTTTTTCGTCATCAGAATAATCATCAATAAATTCTTGTTTATAAAAAACACATCTTCCATCAGTAAATGCTGGAGCAGGAACTGGTTTATTTGTAAATCTAAAATCCAAATTCACTATAGCATTACCAAACAAAGGATATCTTACTAAAAGTTTTCTAATAATACTATTTATTTCCATTTGGCACTAACCTTTTAATAAGTAGCTTATCAGATTGATTATATAATTTCATAATTCTTTGTTCATTGTCTTTAGACCATTCATAATCAAAAACTGCTAAAAATTCTTTACCTAATTTACTAACAAAATCTCTTACTTTATCAACATTATCATCATCAACTGTACTTAGACATATTGTTGTGTACCATCTTAAAGAAGGATCAAAAGGTACTTCATCTATGTTGCATCTATCATTTAAAACATCATCAACTGATATTAAATTCATTTTACAGAATTTTATAAAATCTTGAGTTAAACTTTCGCCAATAAATGCACGAAGAACATTTGGATTATTACATTGATATAATGCCTTTGAAGCTAATGCCCATTTTCTTGGATCAGCATTTGGATTTACACCATCGTATTGTGTTCTTAATACTTTATTGCCATTAACTCTTACATAATCCACGATTGCAGGATGTATTCTATCAGTTTCTTGTTGACCTCTATAAATTAATTGTTTTCCATCTTTTTTTCTTCTTAATGCCCACTTTAGCCATTCTTCAGAATCTGTATCTATGTAAACATGAGCAAATCTACCAAATAGTGGTTCACTTAATGAATTTGCTGATCTTGATTCACTTGCTTCATTACCGGCAGCGCATACAACAGCATTTTCTGGTAATTTTAATCTAAATCCACTATTTGTAAGTGTCTTATTTAAAGTTACTTCAAAAGCAACTTTTTGTATATCATTCTTTGCATTGGTTAATTCTTCTAAAAATAAGATATGCAACTTATCAGGTTCTGCCTTACATTTTTCACATAAACTTTTGTACCAGTAAGGTTCATATAAGAATAATTTTTTAGAGTTAAAATCTTTAGCTATGATTCCTGTAAAACCATCAGAACTTGTACAACCAAAATCAATTAATTCTAAATTTCTATCTAATGTAAGCATTCTTTCTGTTTTTCCTACACCTGTTTTACCATGTAAAAATACCGCAATATTGCTATTTATACATATTTCAATTATCTCTTCTTCTGTTAATGGTGTGAAATTGAAACCATAACGATTGTTACCTTCTTTCACTTCATTATCAAACACTAATGCAGGTTCAGTATGTTCTAATTCATCATTAACACTTTTTAAAAAACTATCATTTAAATATCTATTTAAATCACTATTTTTAAATTCTCTACCTTCTTTATCAAAACTTGAACTAAACAATACAACTATTGAATATGCTAATCTTGCTTTTTCATCAATAGTTAATGGTATGCTTTCAACTTTTAAATAAACTTCAGTATCTGCTTTACTTATTGTTCCATCACTTAATACTTTTGATTGAGCTTTATTTTTCATTCTTATAAATCTTAGTCCAAATGCTTCATATTCTCGATATTCTTTTCCATCTACATTATGTGTTCTTCCAGTTGTGATAATCAATTTACTTTTATTTTCAAATAGTTTATCAATTGTTTCGCCAACTCTTCCACCTATAATTGTTAATGGGTATTCAAGATTTAAATTTTCTAATTCATTAAAATCAAAGTCTTCAATATCATCAAATGAAATAGCAATTCTTACACCAGATTTATAATCAGTTCTAAATGTTGAAGATGGTGCTCCATTATTATTAAGATAATTCATATAATTAGTAGTAGTTTTATTTTTTTTAGTAACAACATGCTTTCCATCAAACCAATACTCACCAAAACCATTTGATTGATCATATTGAACACCAGTTAAACGAGCTAAATCAGAACAATAACAAGCTACTCCTGATTGTTTTATAGTCTCTAACATACTTTCATCTTTGATATGTTCTTCTTTCAAAATTCCTATCTTCTTAATTTTCATCGGAAATTCCCCCTTAAAAAGCAAGTATTATAATAACATAAATAGTTTATTTTTACAATTATTCTCAATTAATTTCCAGGATAAACGCATGAGAATTTTTTAAATAAAGCCTATGTTTGATTTTCAAGCATAGGCTTTATTTGATTAGTATTA
>CANRBS010000069.1 GCA_947628895.1 uncultured Bacilli bacterium | reverse complement strand
CATAAATATATTATAATTCAAAAATTACCAATCACATAGTGATTGGCGATTAAAATTTATTTTAATCTTTTTTTATAACAATTATCAAAATGATAATTAAGAATAAAACGATGATTATGAGCTTTAGAATTTTAATCAAAAAAGTCTTAGTTTTCACAATATCAAACCTCCTTTCTAAAAAAAAGAAGGTAGACACTTTAGCACTAAATATTCCTTAATATCAATTATAAATGATAATTTATAATAAGTAAAGTAAAACTATACAATTTTTATTGACAAAATATATTAGTAAATGATATTATAAATATATCAAGGATAACCTTGATAAAAGGGAAAGAAGAAGAATTTTGTCTTTAATTAAATAAAGATTAAGTGTATTTAAATTGATAGTATCAAAACGATAATTAAGAATAAAATGATACATATGTATAGAAGAATTTTTAATATATAAATTTTTTTACAATATCAAACCTTCTTTCTAAAAAAAGAGGGTAGACATTTTCTATTAAATTTCTACCTAAAATATGGGAGACATTTAGTCTTGTAAAAGACTAAGTGCTTTTTATTTATTTTTAACATTGATTAATTTATAAATATATAGTAAACTTTAGATATAAGAAAGATAAGGTGAAAAAATTATGAAAAAATTTAAAAAATTAATATTATTGTCATTTGCATGTTTAATGGTTTTAACTTTAACCGCATGTGGTAATAAAAATGTAGAAGGAAGTTTAGATGAAATAGTTAATAAACTAGTTACTGGTGTAGATGATGAAATGAAATCTAGATTAGAAAATCGTGAGATTACAGCTGAAAATATTAATCAATTTGTAGGAACTAGTGATATTAAATTTACAGAAGGACTAGCACAAGAACATATGACTGGTTCAGTTGCATATTCAGTAGTTTTATTAAGAGTAGAAGACAGTGATGTTGAAACCGTTAAAACTAAAATAAAAGAAAATATAGATCCTAGAAAATGGATTTGTGTTGGAGTAGAACCAGAGAATGTTATTATTAAAAATAAAGGTAATTTAGTAATTGCAATTGTTGTTGAAAATGAAGAATATAGAGATTCTATTTCAAAGGCATTTGATAATTTATAAGAGTTTTAAAACTCTTTTTTTAGGAGAAATTTATGATATTTTCTAGTATAACATTTATATATTATTTTTTACCAATTTTATTACTTATATATTTTATAGTACCAAGTAAATATAAAAACTTTGTATTACTATTTTTTAGTTTGTTATTTTATTTTTTAGGAGAACCAAAATATATAATAATATTAATATTATCTTGTATTGTTAATTATTATATAAGTAAATTAATAGAAAAAGGTAAACATAGAAAATTATATTTAATTATTGGACTTACTTATAATATAGTACAATTATTAATATTTAAATATACTGATTTTTTCATATCAAATATAAATACATTATTTAAAACTAGTATTAGTTATTTATATTTAGTAATGCCAATTGGTATAAGCTTTTTTACATTTCAAGCTATTAGTTATATAGTAGATGTATATAATAAAAAACATAAAAGTGCAGATACGATAATTACATTTATGACTTATTTATGCTTATTTCCACAATTGATCGCGGGACCAATAGTTAGATATAGTACCGTAGAAAAAGAATTAAAGAGTAGAACTCATACTTTTGATAAAACAAGTGAAGGTATTAAAAGATTTATAATTGGTTTATCTAAAAAAGTATTACTTGCTAATGTATTAGGTGAATTTTCAAAATCAATTATTACTGAGACAGTAGTATCTTCTTGGTTAAAACCAATTAGTTTTACACTACAAATATATTTTGATTTTAGTGGTTACTCTGATATGGCAATTGGACTTGGACTTATATTTGGATTTAGATTCTTAGAAAACTTTAATTATCCACTAATTGCTTCCTCAATCACAGATTTCTGGAGAAGATGGCATATATCACTTTCATCTTGGTTTAGAGATTATGTATATATCCCACTTGGAGGAAATAGAGTAAGTAAATTAAAATGGATAAGAAATATATTTATTGTATGGTTTTTAACAGGATTTTGGCATGGAGATAGTTGGAATTTTATAATATGGGGACTTTATTTTGGAGTATTACTTGTTATTGAAAAATTATTCATAGGTAAATACTTAGAAAAAACTAAAATATTCAAATATATTTATACAAGTATTATAGTTATAATTAGTTTTCTAATATTTAATTCAACTACCGTAAGTGAAATATTTATTAGTTTAAAAAATATGTTTTTCTTAAATAATATTCCATTTATTAATAATGAAACAATATATTATTTAAAAAGTTATTTAATCATATTTATAATATCAATTATTTCAGCAACACCATTACTTAAAAACATAATAGAAAAATTATCTAATACTAAACTTAAAAATATTATTAATATATTAGAAGTAATAACAATAATACTTTTACTTACAATAACTACTGCATATTTAATAGATGAATCATTTAATCCATTTTTATACTTTAGATTTTAAGGAGAACTTATGAAAAATAAAATTATAACAATTATATTTATAATTTATATATTTACGATTTCAATACTTGGAATAGTTTTTAAAGATGAAATTATTAGTAAAAGTGAAAGAAGAAAATTAAAAACATTTCCTGAATTTACTTTTACAAGTGAATATATTACTAATTTAGATAAATATTTTTTAGATCATTTTCCATATAGAGATAACTTTAGAAGTTTAAAAGCAAATTTAAATTATAAAGTATTTAGAAAATTAGATAATAATGATATTTATTTAAAAGATAATTATATATTTAAATCAAATTATCCAACTAATAAAGATTCAATAAATTATTTTATTGATAAAACTAATAAAGTAAAAGAGAATTTTAGTGAAGATAATAATGTTTATATGTTAATTATTCCTGATAAAAATTATTATTTAAATGATAAAGATTTCTTACAATTAGATTATGATTATATTTATAATGAAATAAATAAATTAAATATTAATAATATTGATATTAGAAATATAATGAATTTAAATGATTACTATGAAACTGATACTCACTGGAAACAAGAAAATTTAGATAAAGTAATAAAAGAAATTACAAATAAAATGAATTTACCTTATGAGAATATTAATTATAAAAAGAATGTTTTTAATAATTTTTATGGTGTTTATTATGGAGAATCAGCAATTAATAGAGACCCTGAAAAACTTACATATTTAACTAATGATGTAATTGATAATTCAAATGTATATTATTTAGAAAATGATACTTTAAATAAAGTTTATAATATAGATAAATTAAATGGTTTAGATAGTTATGATGTTTATTTAGATGGAGCTAGTGCTTATATTGAAATATCAAATGAAAACTCAAGTAGTGATAGAGAACTTATAATATTTAGAGATTCATTTGGAAGTAGTTTAACCCCATTATTAATAAATTATTATAAAAAGATAACTATTATTGATAATAGATACATAAATAGTGATAATTATTTAAATTATGTTAATTTTACTAATCAAGATATATTATTTTTATATAGTACGATTATAGTAAATAATAGTTATACTTTAAAAGGTTAGTAATATTAATGTTAAGCTCCTGTGGTTAGTGTAGAATAAGTGTGGAGATTTAACTCCTAAAAAATAAGAATTATAATTATATAAAAATATTAATATGTAAA
>CANRBS010000068.1 GCA_947628895.1 uncultured Bacilli bacterium | reverse complement strand
ATCTTCAACATATATATCATATCATATCTTTTCATATTTTTGTATTGTTTTATCACCTCATATCTAATACACAGCATCCAAATATTAAAAATATTTTTTCTGCTTCATATTATTGGTGCATTGATCAATGTGAGTTTGCAACCGACATTAATTTTAAATCTAGAAGTGATTTAGAAAATATTTATAAGACACTGGTTGAAACCACATATTTTGCTTTTAGTAGTGAAGATATTTATTCTTTCTTTGGTCGTAATATTTCAAGAATTCATACATTTTCTAAAGGAGAAATAGTTTCTGATTTAAGACACAGGTATCAAGGTTACCGAATAAAATTTAAAATTAATAATAATCAAATTAAAATGTATGATAAAGGAAATAATTTACGTATAGAAGTTACAATTAATAATCCTAAAGATTTTAAAGTAATGAAAGAAAAAGAAAAAATTATTGAACACAAAGAAATAGTAAAAGAAAAAGTTTGGACTCCCATGGGTAAAAGTATATCAAATCTATATAGGTATGTAGAAATTAGTAAATCAATTATTAAAAGATACATTGAAGCATTACCAAAAATTGACTTAAATAGACCTACTTTAAAAGAAATTAAAAATGTATCTGAAAAAATTGAAATTAATAATAAAACTATTACAGGTTTTAATTTATTAAATAAAGAAACACTTAAAGTTTTACAGGTAATTTCAAGTGGAAAATATTTAATAAATGGATTTACCAATAAATCTATTAGAAAAGAAATATTTAATAGTGATTCTAACTATATAGTTAATAAGACTACAAGACTATTATATAAACTTAAAGTACATGGAATTATTAAAAAAGTAGCTAGAAAAAACAAATATTATCTAACTACAAACGGAAGAAACTTAATTTCATCTATTCTACTATTTACTAACAAAGAATTACTTAACTAATAATCACATATTTCTATGGGGTAAGGGGGGTATTGCCTTTTTTTAAAAAACTTGTTTTTTATTATTGTTTTTTGAAAGCAATAACATATAAATTTATATTGTAATATTATTTTATTTAAATTTTACTTAAGTTTTACTAACAGATGAGATAGTGATTTATTGTTTTTATCATTTAAAATATTTTTTCTTGGTTAATTCTTTTATAAAACAAAAAACAACCCAATAGATACTAAGTTTAAACAGATTTTTCATATGAATTAATTATAGAAGATATTTATTAAAAATTAAATTAATTCATTAATATTATTAATTAGAACTTACAATAATTTTTTTATTTTGAATAATCATTTCTATTTTCTTGGAATATATCATTAGGTATGATATTGCCATTAATATATCCCATTTCCTTTGCCTTTTTTTGAATTAAATCATACACTCTATCAATTTCAAAATAAGAAATGTCTTTATTAACTATCGTACCATAAATAGCTATTCCAAATTCACTTGTCATATTTGGATTATTATATAGATTCATTCCATTGTCAATTGCAATTCCAAATGATTGCAATAAATTTTCAAAGCTAGGTAATGTAGCTAATTTTTTCTGTAATTCTTCACCATTCAATTTTCCATCTCTTAATCCAGTAATATCACCAAAGCTTGCTTTATTATTCATCACATTTTCAAATGGAATTAAATAAATTCTATTTTTCCCATTACAAAAATTACTTGTTAATCTTTTTGCTCTAACTAATGCTTCGCTTTTTCTTTCTAAAGGAAAATCATTAAATTGGGAAATTTGATATTCTAAGACTCTGCAATAAAAGTCTACTTCACTTTCTCCAACAATTGGTTGAATTGGCATACTATGATCAGAAGAACATTGGAAAACATCTTCAAAAATACCTGCTGGAAAAGTTTGCATACCATAATTAAATTCAATTGTTCCTAAAAGCACTGTATATAAAGTTGATAAATTATTATCTGAGTAATTAATTGTTTTTCCAAAACAAGAAGCAATAAATTTTGCATCTTCAATATCTTGAGCAGAAAGTTTTAAATTCGATAACCCATTTTCATTCACTTGATTATTAAAATAACAGCTCAATCCACTTGCTAAAAAAGGCATTGATTGAGATAAATTGTATTCTTGCAATAACATAGGCATTTCATAGTAATCATTTGTATCATATAATTGTTGTAATTGTATGTTTGGTCTAACTATTGTATTTGATGACTTTAAAAAATTTGTAATAATTGTTTTTATATAATCTATATTATACATAAAATTCTCCTAATATTTTATATTTATCTTATTAGAATTATATCATACATTTAGTTATCTTTCATTATGTTTATTGTAGATTTTTTGTTTTAATAAAAAATCATCTCTAAAAAGAGATGAAATATATTTAAATAGAAAAGTTGAACAGATTTATCAATTAAGTGTATAAAGAATAGCCTTTCTCTTACTAATAAATTAAAGAGTAATAACTACTAGCTAATTAGACTATACTACATATTTTACATTTTTAAACAATAACTTTTTATATTTTACAAAACAATTATGAAAAAAATAATTTTTATGATAAAATTATCATAGAAAGGTAGGAAATCTTATGCAAAAAAAATAAATAAAGATAATAATATCAAAGAAGAAAAATTAAATGATAGTTTTATTATAGTATATATGATTAA
Organism: uncultured Bacilli bacterium; assembly: GCA_947628895.1. Classification (GTDB taxonomy): domain Bacteria; phylum Bacillota_I; class Bacilli_A; order RF39; family UBA660; genus CAG-1000. The sequence continues at coordinate 1,434 of CANRBS010000068.1, read as the reverse complement.
TATTTTTTATATTATTTTAACATTTTATTTTTGGCTTCATCCAAGTGAAACATTTGGAGCAATAGTTGTATGCACTATAGTTTCATTTTTAGCATTTTTAATCGAAATAATTTTTACTTGTGTTTCTGTTATTTTGGGAATTATTAATTTTGTAAAGAAAAATAATAAAAAATTACGATATAAAATAATTATAATGTTAATAATATTAATCTTATTAAGTATTTCTCCATTAATAATTACAAATATTCAATCAATTAATGATAATAAAAAGCAAAGTCAAATGCAATTAGTTATAAATGATATTGTCGAAAAAATTAATAATCAAGAAGAAAATCAATATGTATATTTTTTAGAAGACTTACAAAAATTAGATAAAAATTTTAAAATCAGTCCAATGGGAAATGAATATGATAAAGGTTCATATATAACAAATTATGAAGGCAAAATATATGTATGCTTGTCAGATGGTAAATGGACTACAAAGGGGTATATAGATGATCAATTGAAAATAACTAAAACTACTGAAAGTTGTAAATATGGTTTTTCTTTAATAATTTCATTTGACGATAAAGAAATAAAAGGCACAGAGGGAGAATTATATTTAGAATATTATTATAAAAAGAATTATGGTATCAAAGTCAAAGCCAATTCAAATATTGAATGCTCATTTACTTCTTGTAATATTGTAGATTATACTATAAAAACTACAAATGGTGAATATAAGGTTAATTTAAAAGTTGAAGATAATAAAATAGAAGTTGTAAATGATTTTTATGGTACTTTAAAAGAAAATGATAAAGTAATATTAAAACTTAATGGTTATATCGACAATATAGATGGGTTATCTAATGCCCATACAAATGATAATGATGAATTTCTTTATCTTAATACTAGTTTAGATAAAGAAAAGACTCTAAAATACACAAAAGATTTAATTAATTTTTTAAAATCAGAATTCAATACAGATATTAATATTATAATTGGAAAATATACTGAAAGTGAAAATGATAATTTTTTAGATGTAGATATTACACCGGAGTATGCAATTTATATAGTTATAAAGAATGGTGAATCAAAAGTTTATTATACAAATGATAGTCTTGACAATATTATAGAATTTAAAAATTAAAAATAGTAATAAGATTTTATTTTTAAAAAATGATTTATTAAAGCCAAACATTTGAATTTGATTGGCTTTTTATATTAAGTTACTTTCCATTTCTAGCTCTTACATCGTAAACTTTATCATAAAACACTATTCTTTATTTATTAACTTTTTTGCAAAATACAAAAAAATCAATCCAAACAGATTGATTATATTTAAGTTCAAACTATAAAAGTTCGAACAGAAACATCACTGGAGCGATTGTGGAAGATATCTACAACTTTCACTCATAACGATTTGATATATAAAATATCAATCAGTAACAAAAT
>CANRBS010000067.1 GCA_947628895.1 uncultured Bacilli bacterium | reverse complement strand
CCTAAATTTCTATACTTATCAACATTAAAAAAAGATAGATTTCTTTTTTTCTATCTTTTTAGGTCTGAATAGTTACCTTTTTTAAATAAAACTGTTGAAAATAACTTGACAATTACATATAATTTATATATAATCTTATTTGTTGAAAAAGAAAGAAAGAGATCCACTCTTCACCAGATGTATTAATACATTGGTATAAAAGCTTATTTGTGTTAAATATGTTTTTAAGTGGACTCATGTCCACTTTTTTAATGAAAAATATGGAGGTGTTAGCAATAGCTAAGCAAAATAATGAAGTTTTAATTAATGAACAAATAACTTTACCTGAAGTTATGGTAATTGGACCTAATGGTGAAAAAATGGGTATCAAAAAAATAGAAGATGCCTTGACTTTATCAAAATATGCAGGACTTGATTTAGTTTTATTAAATAGTGATCCAAAAAATCCTGTTTGTAAAATAATTGATTATAACAAGTATCGTTATGAAAAACAAAAACAAATTAAGGAAGCAAAGAAAAAACAAAGAGAACAAAATCTTGAATTAAAAGAATATAGACTTAGTGTCTCAATTGATGTAGGAGATTTTGAAACTAAATTAAGAAATGCTAAAGCATATTTAGAAAAAGGTCATAAAATTAAAGTTACTGTTAGATTTAAAGGAAGACAACTTTCACATCCAGAACTTGGTCGTGATGTAATCTTAAGATTTGCAGATAGATTAAGTGATGTTGCTGAAATTGAGTCTCAACCAAAAATGGAAGGTAGAAGTATGCAGTTATTCTTAACACCAAAAAAATAGAAAGGAAGATGTAATATGCCAAAAATGAAATCACATGGTGGTATTAGTAAAAAAATTAAAGTAAGAAATTCTGGTTCAACAAAAATTGGACATGTAGGAGCTAATCATAATAGCGGAAAGAAGCCAACAGACTTCAATAGAAAAGCAAGAAAGGGTTCTAATCTAAGCACAGGAGATGCTAGAAGATATAAAGGACTATTAGGATAAGGGGGTAATAATAAATGACAAGAGTTAAAGGTGGAGTAGTTTCAAAAAACAGAAGAAGAAAAGTATTAAAAAGAGCTAAAGGATATTTTGGAAGTAAACATAGATTATATAAGACTGCTCAAGAGCAATTATTCCATAGTGGAGCTTATAGCTTTAATGATAGAAAGAAAAGAGCTAATGACTTTAGAAAATTATGGATTACAAGAATTAATGCTGCTTGTAGAAGTAATGATATAGTTTATTCTAAATTTATTAATGGTCTTAAAAAAGCTAACATTGAAATTAATAGAAAAATGCTTAGTGAACTTGCAATTTATGCACCAGAAGAATTTACTAAATTAGTTAAATTATCTAAAGATGCTTTAGAAGGAAAAGCTCAAGTAAAAGAAACAAAAGCTGTTGAAGCTAAAGTTGAAAAAGTAGTTAATGAAAAAAGAGATTATTCTAAATTAACAGTTGCAGAATTAAAAGACTTATGTAAAGAAAAGAATATTGATACTACTGATATGAAAAAAGCTGATTTAGTTGCTGCTTTAGAAAAATAAGTTATATAAAAGTCAAGGTATATCCTTGATTTTTTTAAATCTTATTTTACATAAAATTAGTAGTATTATATTGAGTTTTTTAATTAATTTGTATATAATATAGCTTATTAAAGAGGAAAAAGTATGAATAAATTTATAGATCCATTTTTATATAATGTTCCACGATTAGATATTCATGGATATGATAGAACTGGAGCACAAGCTGTAATTAAAATATTTATTGATAACAATTTAAGAATAGATGAAAAGAAATTAATAATAATTCATGGTAAGGGTGAAGGAATATTAAAAACTGCTACTCATGAATACTTAAAAAAAGATAAAAGAGTTCTTTCATTTAAAACTAATAATTATAATGATGGAGAAACAATAGTTTATTTAAAGTGAGGAAAAAAGTATGCAACAATATTTTAGTGTATCAAAAAAAGATAATACTTTATATTTAAATAATGAAGAATTAAATCATATAAAAACCGTAATGAGAATGAAAGAAAATGATGAGGTAATTATTGTATATAAAGATAAAAGTTATATTTGTACTTTAAATAAAGATTTATTATCAGCAAATATTAAAGAAGAATATAAATCACTTTCAAAAATTAATAAATTTATAGTATATGTTCCTTTATTAAGTGAAGAAAAAATGAGTTTTATACTTCAACATGGAACTGAACTTGGTATTACAGATTTTATAGTAGTAGAGTATGAACATTGCAAATATAAATTACCAAAAAAAGATTATGAAAAGAAGCTTACTAGATGGAATAAAATAATTAAAGCCGCAAGTGAACAATCTCATAGAATACAAAAACCAACTCTTGAAAAAATAATAACCGTTAAAGATATTGATAGTATATGTAATGTAAATATATTGTGTTCACTTGACAAAAGTAATGTAAAACATATTTGTAAAGTATTAACAAGTAAAAATCTCAATGATACAATTAGTTTAGTATTTGGACCAGAGGGAGGTTTATCTAAAGTAGAAGAAGAAATATTATCTTCAAAAGGATTTATTAAAACATCTCTTGGAGAAGATATTTTAAGAACTGAAACAGTTCCATTAATGGTTGCCTCTGTTATCAAATATTTAAGGGATAGTGAAGAATATGAAAAACATTGATAAAGTATTAGATGCATTTATTGAAGGAGATTATTTTATAATATTTTTAATACTTACAATAATTGTATTAGTAGTTTTAATATTAGCATTAATTAAATCAAGACAAGATTATAATGATTTATTAGTTGAAAAAAGTGAAAATAAAGATGATAATTTAGATTTATTTAATAATGTAGGTAAAAAAGAAGAAAAAGAAATAGATGAAGAACATGATATATTAGATGACTTAAATTCATTTTTTGAATCTAATGATAATGATAAGATTAAAGAAGATGAACCACTTATTAAACAAGTAGATGTAAATAATATTAAAACTTATGATGATGAAATTGATGAATATGAAAGTAATGAAGAAGAAAATGCTGTCATTTCTGCAGAAGAATTAGAAAAGAAAACTAGAGAAAGAATGGATGCACTTGGGTTAACTGATAATCAAGCTGCTATTCAAAAATATGAAGAAGAACAAGAAAATAAAGCAATTATTAGTTATGAACAATTATTAAAGAATGCGGCAAATATAACATTATCATATAAAGATGAAACTAAAGAAAAAGGTTCACCTAAAATTAATAAAATTGAAGTAGAGAAAAAAGCCGTAGTGGGTGCAGAAGTTTATTTGGAGGAAGAAGAATTCTTAAAAATATTAAAAGAATTTAGAGTAACATTATGAAAACATTTTTAATAAAAACATTAGGCTGTAAAGTTAATTCTTATGAAAGTGAGTATATAAGAAATATTCTTCTTGATAATAATTACACTGAAGTAAGTGATACCGCAGATATATGTATTATAAATACATGTACTGTTACAAATACAGCTGATAACAAAAGTAAACAAGTAATAAATAATATTAAAAAAAATAATCCTCATGCTATAGTAGTAGCAATGGGGTGTTTTTGCCAGTTTAAAAAAGATAGTATTTTAGATTATATTTCTGCTGATATTATTATTGGTAATAAATATAAAAGTAAAATATTAGATTTATTAAATGAATATGAAAAGAATAAAAAGAGAATAATTAAATTTGATGATATGGAATCCGTAGTATTTGAAGATATGGAAATTAAAAAATATATACATCATCATAGAGCATTTATTAAAGTAGAAGATGGATGTAATAATTTTTGTAGTTATTGTATAATTCCATTTGTTAGAGGTAGAGTTAGAAGTAAAGATTTTAATAAATGTATTATGGAAATTAATGATTTATCACTATCAGGTATTAAAGAAATAGTTTTATCAGGAATTCATACTGGTCAATATAATAGTGATGGTAAAAGACTTGCTGATTTAATAAACAAAATATCAGAAAATGAACTAATTAAGAGAATAAGACTTTCATCTGTTGAAATAGTAGAACTTGATGAGAAAATGATGGATATATTAAAAAATAATAATAAATTTGTATCACACTTACATATTCCACTTCAAGCAGGAAGTGATAAAATACTTAAGTTAATGAATAGAAGATATGATAAAAAATATTTTAAAGAAAAGTGTGATGAAATTAGAAGTTATAGAAAAGATATAGCACTTTCTACTGATGTAATAGTAGGATTCCCAGGTGAAAGCGAAGAAGATTTCAAAGAAACTTTAGATTTTTGCAAAGAAATTGGTTTTTCTAAAATACATGTTTTTCCATATTCTGATAGAAGTGGAACAGTTGCATCTCGTATGAATGATAAAATACCTGGAAATATTAAAAAAGATAGAGTACATAGATTAATTGAATTATCAAATGAATTAGAAAGGGAATACTTTAATAAATTTATAGGTCATGAAGTAGAAGTATTAATAGAAGAATGTAAAGATGAATATTACTATGGATTTACTGATAATTATATTCCACTTAAATTAAAAGGTGACTATAAAATAAATGAAATTTATAAAATAAAATTAACAAAAGAAGATATTAATTTTGATATGAAATAGTATCTTTTTATTTGCTTTTATGATCTTGAGTTTTGCAGTAAAAATGAGCAAAGCCTTATAATTACTAGGCTTGCTCATTTTTGATAGTTGTACAATATTTTTATTTTTTAATATTTTGCTGTGTATTAGATATGAGGTGATGGAGTAAAGTCATAATTAGCATAAACATCATATATATTAATTGGAAAATCC
>CANRBS010000066.1 GCA_947628895.1 uncultured Bacilli bacterium | reverse complement strand
AATATCAGTTTATATTATTTCTATTGAAGTTACCATTCTCTTTTTTTTCTTTGTCTACTTCTTTGGGTACACTTCAATTTGATTATCCTTTTATTTTTTTTAACTTATTTTATTTCTATGAATTTCTTTGTTTCTTTCTTTTCTTCTTTTGGGAAAGAGATTTCTAATACACCATTATTGAATTTAGCATTGATATCTTCTTCACTAATACTTCCAACATTGAATTGTCTTTTGAAAGATCCATAAACTCTTTCTTTCTTATAGTAGTTTTTATTTTCATCTTCTTTTTCTTCATCTTTTGTTGCTTCTACTGTAAGAATTCCATCTTCAACGTCAATTTTGATATCTTTCTTGTCAAATCCTGGAACATCTAGTTCAATGTGAACATTACCACCTTTTTCATAGATGTCACATTTCATATCCATTCTTGGCATCCTTGGCATTGGTGCAAAATCATCAAAGAAATCATCTAAATAAAATTTTCCTGGTAATAAACTCATTTATTATCATCTCCTTACATATATAATTATACTCAATAATTAGCACTTGTCAATAGTAAGTGCTAATTATTTTGGAATAATTTTACATAATTATTATTTACGAGTTTGTAAATAATATTACTAGGAGGTAAAATCTATGAAAGAAGCACCAAATGTTATATCAATTAAAGATTTATTATATATAGAAGATATGATGAATTGGAACTTTGTAATGAATAAAAAAATATATGCATTTTTAGAAAATGTTGAAGATAGTGAGGTAAAAGAAATACTTGTTAAAGCTAAAAAAATGCATGCTAAACATTATAAAGATTTATTAAATATTTTAGAATAGGAGGAATTTTATGAAAGAGATAAAAAATGAATGTGAACAAACAACAAAAGATGAAATGTTAAATGATGAAGATATTTTAAATGATATAATGTTATCAGAAAAAAATATTTCTAATAGTTATAGTGTAGCAATAAATGAAATGAGTAATAAATATTTATATAAAAAAATAATTGATATCTTTGAAGATACAAAAGATATGGCAAGAGATATTTATAACTTAATGTTTTCAAAAGGATGGTATACTATAACTCCAGAAGAAGAAAACAAAATAGAAAAAGCTTATACTAAATATAGTACAAAATTAAGTGAGCTTAGTTAACATTCAAAATATTACTAGAAATAGTAATATTTTTGTTTGAAAAAATCATAAAATTATTGACAAATAATGGTTTATATACTATTATATATAATCATTTAAAGGGGATAATTTGTATGAAGAAGGATAAAAAATTTTTAGAAGAATTAGAAAAAGAATTAAAAAAAGTAAGCTCTAAAAAGAAAAAAGAAATAATTTCTAAATATGAAAATATTATTAAAGAAGAAAAAAATAAAAAAAGAAAAATAACTGATATTTTAAAGGAAATAGGTACTCCAGTAGCCGTTGCTAAAAAAGAAATAGAAAATATTAAATCAAATTCTTTCATACATAAAATATTTAGATCTAAAAATAGAGAAAAAGATGATAATAAAAAAGAATCTAAAAAGAAAAAAGATAAAAAAGAAGAAAAACTTAAATTAAAAGAAAATAAGACTAAAGAAAAAGTTAAAGAAGAAAAATCAAAATCTAAAAATAATAAGTCAAATTCAAAGAATAAAAAAACTACTAAGAAAGAAAAACTAAGTACAAAAGAAAAAAATCAAAATTTATTTAGTAAAATAAAATCAAAATTTAATCGTAAAAATGATGTAGAAACCGCTGTAGATGAAATTAAAGAAATAAGTAGTGAAATAAAAGAAGAAGTAAATGAAGAACTTAGTGAAATAGTTGAAATTACTACTAAAAAGAAAATATTTGAAAGTAAAAAAACTAGAAGTATAAGAATTATATTAAAAACATTAGGCATAATTTTAATAGCAATTTTATTATTTATATGGTTATGGGTTAGTGTTGTTTTTATGGCATCATTAATTGCATATTTAGATGGTATTAAATTTATAGGAATAAGTATTGCATTATTTGGTCTTGATATATTACTTTTATGGATTATTATAATGATTAATAAAGTAGTATTTAAAAGAAAAAATAGATTATTCTTAAATTTAGCTATCGTAATAGTTTCTATATGTTTAATAGCTTATGGTATAGCTGATACGGTATATAAAATTACTAAAATTGAAGTAGTGCAAAATGTTGGTGAAAAATATAGTATGACTACTAAGTTAGAAAATTTTGTATTACCATCTGATAAAACTAAAAAGCTAAAAATAAACTTTAATAGTAATTATGATACTGAATATGAAGTAGTATATGATAAAACATTAAAAGATAAAGTTAAAATTGAAGTTAAATATTATGAGGCTTATTATGATTATTATACTTCTAGAACAAGTAATACAATTTATGTATCATTAAAATTAGATGATAGAGATAGATTAAGTGTATACTTAGATGATTTAAAAGAAAATAAAATATTTGACAATGATGAGTTATCAAGATATTCAGTTAAAATATCAATAAATAAAAATGATGAAGGAAGGTTAGTTATTGGAAAGTAACTAATCTTTTTTTAATTCCTCAACTTTCTTTTGTAATTCTTGTAGTGATTTCAATAAAATATCAACTTCATCTTTATTATTTGGATAAAATTGATTTATTATTTGTTTAATCTTTTTTATATCATATACAGGTGGATTATACACACATTTTATTTCTTTTGAATTAATATTTATTAAATTACCAGTTGCTCTACTTTCAATGACAGTTTGACTAGCAGCATTAGTAAGTATAGTTTGACCAACAAGTTCAAACCAGTTTCCAACTAAATTTTGTTCAGCAGCATTTAAATTATCAATTAAAAGAAGTGCCACTATGAAGCCTATTGTAGTTGAATATCTTGGATTTAAATTAAATATGTCATTGAAAATTTGGTTCATAGTAAATAATATGTTTTTGTGTCTAAAAAAATAAGGTTTCATATATTACTAATAGCAAAGGGTGATTATCATGAATTTATGTGATTTAAAAATTAATGAATCAGCAATAATTAAAAACATAAATTTAAAAGGTATAAAAAAAAGAAGATTATATGATATGGGATTTATAAATGGTGAAAAAATAGAAAAAGTATTTGATTCTATTTTTAAAGATCCATCTTGTTATAAAATTAAAAATACATTTATAGCTGTAAGAAGAGAAGATGCATTAAATATAGAGGTTAGTTATGAGTAATATTTTATTATGTGGAAACCCAAATGTAGGTAAGTCTTCTATATTTAATATACTTACTAGTTCAAATGAACATACTGGTAATTGGACTGGTAAAACAGTAGATTTAGCTGTAGCTAAGATAAAAGGAACAAATTATAATTTAATAGATTTACCAGGTATATATTCATTATCTAGTTTAAGTGAAGAAGAAATAATAGCAAGAGATACACTACTTTTTAGTGAATATGAAAAAATTATTTATGTAATGGATAGTTCTAATATTGAAAGAAATATGAATTTATTATTACAAATATTAGAAATAAACAAAAATGTTATAGTGTGTCTTAATATGATAGATGAACTTGATTCTAAAGGCATTAGTGTAGATAGTGATTTACTGAGTGATATATTAGGTGTTGAAGTAGTAAAGTGTTCTACTAAAAATAGAATTGGTATTGGTGATTTATTAGATTCACTTGAAAGTGATAGGGTAAGTAATTTTAATTTTTTATATAATTTAGATATTGAAAATAAAGTAGATGATATATTAGAATTAATAAATTTTAAATTAAAAAATAAGTTTATAGCACTTAGTTTACTTGAAAAAAATAAAAGTATTGTAAAAAGTATTAAAGATAAGTTTAATATTGATATTAATACAAATGAAATTAATGAATATTTAATGACCGTTAATGCAGAAGATGTTTCTGATAATATATGTTATAAGATAAATGATTTATCAAAAGAAATCAGTAATAGAGTAGTTATTAGAACAAAAGAAAAGAAGATTAGTTTTTTAGATAAATTATTTACAAATAAAATAACTGCAGTTATACTTATGCTTTTAATAGTATTTGGAATATTTTTGATTACTATTGTGCTTGCTAATTATCCAAGTGATTTATTAAGCTTATTGTTTACTAAAATAGAAAGTTTATTATATAATTTGTGTATTAAATTTAGTGTGCCAGAGTTTATATATGAACCATTACTTTTTGGTGTATATAGAGTTGTTAGCTTTATTATATCAGTTATGTTTCCACCTCTTGTTATATTTTTCTTCCTGTTTACTTATGCAGAGGAAGCAGGAATTTTACCTAGAATTGCATTTAATTTTGATAGAATTTGTAAATGTGCTGGGTGCCATGGAAAACAAGCATTAACTATATGTTCTGGTTTTGGTTGTAATGCTTGTGCAGTAGTAGGATCTAGAATAATAGATAGTAAAAGAGATAAATTACTTGCAATACTTACTAATGCATTTATTCCATGTAATGGAAGATTTCCAATGATAATAGCAATTATATCTATGTTTTTTGTAAATAGTAGTAATAAGTTACTTGTATCAATGTATTTAACTATATTTGTATTATTTGCAATATTAATTTCATTCTTAACATCATTTATTCTTTCTAAAACATTATTAAAAGGAACTTCTGGATTTTTTGTATTAGAACTTCCTGATTATAAAAAAGTAAGTCTTTCTAGAATTTTAAAAATTAGTTTTGTTAATAAATCTTTATCTATTTTAAAAAAAGCTATTTTAGTATCAATTCCATCTGGAATAATAATATGGATTTTAAATAATACAAGTGTAAATGATATATCAATATATTCAATATTATCAAATTTTTTAGAACCATTTTCTAAATTAATGGGGTTAGATGGTGTGATACTTCTTGCATTTATCATAGGACTTCCAGCTAATGAAATAGTACTTCCTTTAATAATAATGGGATACTTAAGAAGTAGTAATGTTCCATTAATCGCAGATTATACAAGTATCAAGAGTATTCTTGTTGATAATGGATGGACTATTAGTACTGCAATTAGCACAATATTATTTTCTATAATGCATTATCCTTGTGCTACAACTCTTGCTACTATTAAAAGTGAAGTAGGAAGTAAATGGATGTTTTTTGCATTTATTATACCTTTAATAACTGGAATATCATTTTTAATAATATTAAATTTATTCATATAAAATCATATAGTTGTATATGATTTTTTAAATTTATTAAATTGTAAAAAAATAATTGTATATGAAACAAATGTTTGTTATAATTTAAATAGAAACATTTATTATGAGTGTCTTCTCCAATCTTTTTTAAAAAAGAAAGGGGAGTGATATAGTGAAAAACCGAGAGTATAATATTAGACTCCTAAGATACATCTGTATCATCTTATTATTACTGATTGTTTTAGTGCTTGCTATTAAAAAATAAGGACACTCTACATCTAGATAGAGTGTTGTTAATGATACTATAAGAATGTACAAAAAGTGGAAAATAAAAATGTACAAAATTGTACATAAAATCCACAAAGTACATTCTTTTTTGATACAATAAACTCCAGAAATGGAGGTGAAAAAAGAATGGTTAATTTGAAAGGAGTGAGGACATGTTTGGAAACATTAAATATGAAACCTAATTATTCAGAATTAGGAAGAATTTATG
>CANRBS010000065.1 GCA_947628895.1 uncultured Bacilli bacterium | reverse complement strand
TCAGCGAAAAGATATTATAGATTATTCATATGTCTTTTTCAATATTATTTTGTTGCACTTCATTTTTAAATTAACATAATAACACTTAATTGACAAAAATTATTATTTTTAGTATAATAAAAAACTAATGAAAAGGAGGACATATTATGGATATATTTGAAGAATGCAAAACTGATCATATTGAAACTTTTTTAAAAAAATATCCTGAAACATATGATTTAACATTTGAGGAAGTTAAAACTTTAAAGTTTTTAAGTGAAGTAGCTAATAAATTACAAGTTTGTTTTCATATGAGTCCATACAATAATTTTTATCAACCTTGTATTTTTAAATCTAATAATTTATGGATTGTATGGCAAACAAATGATAGAGGAACATTTTGTAGAGAAAAAGCATTTGATAATATTTTAGATGCTAGTAAATATTTATTTGATTTATTAATGGAAGATTTAACCATATTACTAAAACAAGAAATTAATGAAGAATCAATAAATGAATTTGCTAATCTTTTAATAGATTTTGATTATAATATTACTGATTTAGATACTTATAAACTTAAAAAATAATTAAGTGAATTTTTATTTAAATGATTCTACACCATTATTTTTTCTAAAATATTTTTAAGTTTTACCTTTTTTGTCTTATTTGATTCCTTTGTAATTGAAAATGTTGTATAATATATAGCAATTAAAAGGGGGGATTTGATGCTAGAAATTTTTTTAAGAGATAGAGATATAGATTATGAAATGTTTGTATTTGATAATGAAAAGTTTATCTATACTACAAAAGAAAAAAATAATCAAAATAATGCATTATATTTTGGATTAGATAGAGGAACAATAATTTTAGATGGTATAGTATTAAATAATTCTGAAATAACTTTAGACCAAGTTGACTATATTAAAGATATTCTTAATTCATTTTCTACTATTGTAGGTAAATATAGAAAAACTTATAAATCTACTTATATAAGATATACAACGGGTGAAGATGCAGTGGATCTTTTTATGAATAAAAAAGTTATTGAGATACCAAATCGTAAACAATTTCGTGAATGGGTGTATATAAATGCATATGATTATTTAGAAAAATTTGTTTATGAATTTGAGAAACAGAACAATTCAAAAATTAAAAATAAAATATTAAATTTCTTTAATAGACATTAAGAGCTTAAAAATGAAAAAAGATTAGAGCAAGTAGCTATAAAGAAATTACAATTAGGTGGATGAAAATATGAATAGTAATGAGGGATTAACTTTACTTAAAGAAGAAGAAATATGGGAAAATAAAAAATTAGAAGTATTAGAAAAATATGGAACAATTGCTGCTATAAGTGATTTAGCAATATTAACTGGTGGTTCATATAGCTTTGAGATTAATCGTATACCAGATGATGGTAGTATGAAAGGTAGAACATGTTCATATTTTACACAATCTTCTGATATCCTTGGCAATATTATAATTGGTAATGAAGCAGGTAATATGGGTTCTACATTACAATTTTTTCGTCAAGTTGCTATTAGACCAATTATAAAAAATCCTGATATATTTGACTTATTATGGAGAAACAAAATTAATGGATATAATGATTGTGAAGAAGTAGAACTTGGTGAATATCCACAATATGTTCCAGATTCTGATATTCAAGAAGTGTTAGAGAATGAATATCATGATGGTAATATGAAAAAAACAGGTAAAAATTATACTTTTAATAAAGCAAATGTTGATGATTCTAAAGGATTTCAACCTATTAATTATGATGAATACGAATATAATAATAAAAAATATATTAGAATAGAGTCAGCAAGTTCAATAAAAGCAGGAACAAATAAATATGTTATTAAACCATTTATATTATCAGATGGAAAATTATATACAGATTATGGCAGAATATGGATAAAAGTATCGCCTGTTAGATGGTTAATAGATAGAAAAACTAAAACTTTAATATCTAAAAGATGTCTTTTATCTGGTATACCATTTCAGTCAAAAGATAAAGATTATGATGGCAATTTTTCTGCAACAGTAATGAAAGAATATTTAGATAATTATATGATAAAAGATTTAGGTTTAGATAATTCATTATCATCAAAAAAGACTAATAGTATAGTGAAAAATACAAATAAAGAAAGAAATTTTAAACAGAATCCATATAATTTAACGTTTGATTCAGTAAGTGAAGAAGAAATAATTAAAGGATCTATTGAAAGTGGAGTAGCAGTATTTTTACATTGACCTTCAAGTGAAGGAAAAAGTTCAAGAGTAAAACAAATTGATCCAAATGCAATAATAATATATTTAAGAAATTCAAGTCCTGAAAGTTTAAATGGAAAAAGTGTGTATAATCAAGATACTCATGAAATGATTGATATTAAACCATCTTGGCTTAAAAAATTAGAGAATATTTGTGAGAGTGAACCAGATAAATTACACATTGTATTTTTTGATGAAATTACAAATGCTCTTCCAAGTATTCAAGGTATTGCTTTTAATATAATATTAGATAAAGAAGTAAATGGAATATGGAAACTACCAGATAATGCAAGAATAGTAGCTGCAGGAAATGAAATGAAAGATTCACTCGCAGCAAATCAACTTGCAGAACCATTATTTAATAGATTTGCTCATGTATATATAAAAACAACACCAGATGGTTGGTTAAAGTGGGCAAGTGAAAATAATATACACCCAGCAATATGTGCATATATTGCATACACAGGTGGAAGATCACTTAGAAGTAAATATACAGGAGAAAAACCAAATGCAGATCCAAGGAAATGGGAAATGGCATCAAAGATGTTATATAAGACAGGAAATCCAAAAATGATAAGATCACTAGTAGGAGAAGATATAACAAATGAATTTGTAGAATTTTGTAATCAAGAGGTAATAACATTAGAAGGAGTATTACAAGACAAATACACATTAGAAGACATAGCATTATTAAATACAGCATCATTATATTTAACAGCAGTAAATTTATCACAAGTAGATGAAGAAAACTATGATAAAGTAAGAAGTTTTGTATCAAAAATAGGACCTGAGTTTGAATCAATATTTAATTCCTTATATGCACAGGGAAATGAAAAAAGATTAGAACAAGTAGCTATAAAGAAATTACAATTAGGGGGATAAATATGAATAAAACAAAAATTAATTTGTTAAAAGAATATATTAAAAATAATATATCTCCAATTTTAATTGATTTTATAGATGGAAATAGCTTTCCAGACTCAATAATATTAAATGCAGATATAGATAAAAATAAATTAAATGGACATTATGAAAATATAGATTTTGTTGCTCCTGATTGGTATTATGAATTAAAAAATAAACAAGTATTAGTTATAAATAATATTGATAGTATTTCTAAAGAAGATCAATTAAAATTTGTTGAATTATTAAAATATAGAAAAATATCAATTTTTGAATTACCTGAAAATATTGTAATAATTATAACAGCAAACAAAATAAATAAAGATACAATTAATGAAAAAATTTATTCATTAGTTGCTCATATTGGAGAATAGATTATGAATTTTGATATTGAAGAAATTAAAAGAAGAATGTATGTAAAATATGGATTTTTTGGTAGTGTATTAGCAAATGTAAATTATAAAGAAAATAATGATATACCAACAGCAGCTACTGATGGAAAAAATATATATTATAATTCTAAGTTTTTAAATGGATTAGATTCAGATCAACAAACTTTTGTATTTGCTCATGAAGTTTGCCATATTGCATTTGATCATATAAAAAAAAGTGAAGATAAAAATCCAAGTGTTTGGAATATAGCTACAGATGGTGTAATAAATCAATTATTAAAACGTGATGGATTAAAAATGGTTAAAGGTGCAGTAGATATACCAGAAGCTATTAATTATGATTCAGAACAACTATATGAAAAATTACTAAAAGAACAAAAAGATTCTAATAAAAATAATGAATCAAATCAACAAGAGAATAATCAAAATAATCAACAAAACAACTCAAATAAACAAAATTCATCAAATAATCAATCATCTCAAAATCAAAATGGTCAAGGAAATTCATCACAAAATAGTAATCAAAGTGAAGATAATCAAGAAAATAATCTATCATCTCAAAATCAAAATGGTCAAAGTGGTTCATCACAAAATAATAATGATTCAGATAAAGTAGATAAAGAAGGTAATTCAGCAGAAGAAAAAGAAGATAAAGATGGTATAGAAAAAGATAAACAACATGGTAATGAAAACTCTTCGAAAGATAAAGAAAAAGATTCTAATGAAAATAAAGAAGACAGTGAAGATAAAGATGTTGGACATGATACGCATAGTATGTGGAAAGATGCTTTAAAGAAAATTAAAGAAAATGATAAAAATAAAGAATTAAAAGATGAAATAGATAAAATTAGTAAAATGGGAGAAAAAAAAGCATTTAAAAAACATTTAGAAAATAAAAGAAAAGAATTAGAAAAATTAAAAGAAATGTTATCTCAACAATCTATGGGAGCAGGTAATTATTCAACTGGTGCTCAAAGAGTTGTAAATGATATTGGAAAATCTAGACAAATATTAGATTGGAGATATATTTTAAGAGAAACAATTAAATATGATATTGATTGGTCTTATAAAAATGCTTATATTGAAGATGGAGTATTAAGTGCTACATTAGAAGAACAACCTATGCCAGAAACTGAAATAGTATTAGATACAAGTGGTTCAATAGATGAAACATTACTTAGAAATTTTTTAAGAGAATGTAAAAACATTTTGCAACATTCAAGATTAAAAGTTGGATGTTTTGATACAGAATTTTATGGTTTTTATGAAATAAGAAGAGAAGAAGATATTGAAAATATGGAATTTCAAGGTGGTGGTGGAACTGACTTTAATACAGCAGTTAAAGCATTTACAAGAAGAGTTGAAAATAAAATAATATTTACTGATGGAAAAGCAGAAATGCCTGATATGCCTATGGATGCTATTTGGATAGTATTTGGAGAAAATAAAATAAATCCAAAAGGTGGAAGAGTAATATTAATAAATGGAGAATAATTAGATAGATTGTATTCTAATGATGACGAATATTCTTATAGGAGAAGAAGTAATATATCTAGCAAAAGCTTAATTAACATGTCCTTCCATAGAACAATGAATTTTATAACCTTATCATGTTGATTTTTAATACCATCTAAATTATTTATAATATAATTCATATGATAAGTTATATTATTTTTATCATTAGGATACTTTTCTATTTGAGATTGAACTAAAAATTTAAAATCAGAAATCAAATCATTTCTTATATAGCTATCAGCAATATTTCTTAAATCAATATTATCTTTAAAAATAACATTTAAATGTTTTCTAATATAATGGAATGGATCTAAGACAAATTTAGCATTAGGGAAGCAATTAGTATAATTTTTAATACCAGGTGCACCATCACCAGAAATAAATATATTTTCAAATTTGTCAATATCATATTTTTTATTAACATAATCAAATATAACTTCCCATAATTCTTCATAAGATAATTTAGAAGAAACAAAATAATGAATATTTTTTAAGTTTTTTTCTTTTAACAAAATATGCTATTACTAAACAATATATATATATATGGTGTGCACCCAAAAAGCTAAAAACCATATATATTTTTCATACTACTTAGAATTATATATATA
>CANRBS010000064.1 GCA_947628895.1 uncultured Bacilli bacterium | reverse complement strand
TTATATATTAATATTTTTATATAATTATAATTCTTATTTTTTAGGAGTTAAATCTCCACACTTATTCTACACTAACTAAATTTTCTTTATTAATTGGGTCAATTAAGTTTAAATATGTGCTTTTTAAATTTTCTTCTGGAATGTTTAATTCTCGTAAAATAGCATATGAAGTTTCTATATTCATTTTTAAAAAACATTGTTTATCATCTAGAATTTTTTTAATTAATAAATGTTTTTCCTTTTTTTCTTCATCACTAATTTGATTTATTATTTGATTATTTATTTCAACTAATTGTTCTAACATTTTTCACCTCTATATTTTTACACCTGGAATTTTAGGATCATCATCATAAATATATCCCATTGTATTATTATCAAAATTTGCTTGTAATTCTTCTGTAGAAATTGGCACTAATTGTTCTCCTGGTTTATACATGTACCTATTAATAATCATTTCACCATTTTCATTAGGAAGTCTAGTAGATATAACTGATAATGCATTTGCAGAATATTCATTAGAATTTCTTATAATTGAAATCTTAATATTATCTTCTAACTCTTGAGGAGTAAATAAAATCTTTTTTAATTGTAATAAATAAGAATAAGCATCAATACCAATCATTTTAGTAGAATTAATTTTTTGAATCAAAATATCAAGTTTTTCTCTAAAATCAATTTGTTCTAATTTATCTGTTTTACTAACAAATTGCATTACTATTTCTTCAAAACTTTCAATATTTTCTATATCATTTTGAGTTATTTTAGGCTCTCTATCTGCTATATACTTATAAACTTTATGCATTACCATATTAAATTCTTTTCTAGATTCTTCATTAATATTCTCACATCTTAATCCTTTTAATGACTGATTTAATTTTGCTTGTATTAAATCTCCTTGTAATATTGAAGTGGTAGAATCAGCATTTATTAAATATTTATCATATCTAAATTTTAAAAATGTATGTCCATCACTATAATTATAAATATCATCATCAAATTCATCATCTTTACCATCGCTTAAAACAAAATGTTTATAATTAATTCCTAATTTATGTAAAAAATAGGAATAAATAGCATCAAATTCATAACAAACAATTTTATTATTATCTTTTGAAACATTAAAAATATTATCAATAATTTTATGCTTATTTGCCAATGGTCCTTTTTGATTTACTGCATAATATTCATCATCATATGTTAGTATTTTGCACATTTTTATATAAATATATATTGCTTTTTCTAAATCATTAAACTCAGGTGGTATACCACTAAATATTAGATTTTGTAGATCATTATTAACTTTCACTTGTTCAAGTAATGAATCATCTGTGTTTAAATATTCATTTAACATTTGAACATCAACTTTTTCAGATGACATTATTTTTTTTAGTCTTTCTTTTAATCTCTCTTCAACTAAATAATTTTCTAAAATTTTTTTATCTTTAAAATATTTATTTAATGCATATAGAAAATGAGACAAAGGCATCATATTAGTAAAAGGTTTATTAGTTTCAATTATTTTATTAATACTTTCATTATCTAAATCAAGAAATTGATATATTAACTTAACAGGAATTTGATAATTCTTACCATCTATAGTAATTTCATAAATATTATCTTTAGTTCTTTCTTTATACTTTTCATAAGAAACATAATCCATCACTTGATAATACCTATCAGAAACAGATGGTATTTCTTGTGGATTTATTTGTTTAAGGGCATCAACTATTTCAAACTTAGTTAAATTATATTGATCCTTATATTCACCTTTTTCGCCAATAAAAAGTATTTGAATAGAATATAAATTATTTTCATATAATTTTTTTAGTTTATTAAATGAATCATCATGAGTAAAAATATCCACTATAAGTTGTCTACTAATAGAAGAATACTTCATTTTTAATTGATTAGAGTCATTCTCATATTTTTCAACATTTGGTGAAATCACAACAATACCATTATTTTTTTCTACTTCATTTAACCATTCTAAAGATGGATTTTCTTCTATTATTTTATTTAATCTTTCATCATACATAAAAATCTCCCAAATTATTTTTATATAAATATATTATATCAATTTTTTTACATTACATCTTTTATTTTTATAAATTCTATCTAATTTTTAATTTTTTCAAATATCCTTTTTTATTATCATCTAATCTATAGCTTTCAATAGATTTTTGAATGGATTTATTATGGACAAATTTATTTAATTTCTTATTTTCAAATATAATTATAGTTTCATCCCAATGCTTAATAAGTGCAAAACTAAAATACCATGCTATTGCCATTTGAACATAATAATCATCATTATTAATAGATAAAACTAAATTATTAATATCAATATTAAATTCATCATCTAAATAAAAATTTAATAATGTTACAATAGCAAATCTAATTTTATATATTTCATTAGATTTTATCCATGTTTTTATATTTTCGTATACTTTTTTTAGATTTTTCTTGAATATTTGTGGCTTTATTAAATCACAAACAGCCCAATTATCTACATATGGTAAAAATCTATCTAATTCTAATAGTACTTCATCTATATTGTTATTCATAGATATTAAAATACCATGTAACATATTTTCTTCAACATATTTATGTGGTAACTTTTTTAAAAATAATTTATAATCATTATTTTTTATAATTTCTTTTGATAATTTTCTTATAATTGGTACTTTAACTCCAATTATATTATTTTTATCAATATTAGGAAGTAATTTAGAATTAAATTCTTTAAATTTTAAATCTTGATAAGTAAACAACTTATTAACAATTTCATTCATGATATTTCACCACTTTGATTTTATCATTATATATATTTTATATCAAATAAAAAAGTTAGTAATTACACTAACTTAAATCATTACTTGTGCCTAATGTTACTTTAAATGTTTTTTCTTTACCATCTCTTTCAACAGTAATATTAATTTTATCTCCAACATTGTATTTATATAATTCATATCTAAAGTAAGATGTATTTGATACTTTTACATCATTTACTTTAATTATTTTATCTCCTTTTTGAAGTCCTGCTTTATCAGCTGCCCCTCCTTTTTCTACATATTCAATATAAACACCAGTATCTTTACTAAAGTAACTATTTGCATCATAAATACTAACACCTATATATGGTCTTGAAATTTCTTTTCCAGTTATAATGCTATTTGCATATTTAATAGCTTCTTCAATTGGAATTGCAAATCCCATACCTTCTATTTGAGAACTAGCAAGTTTCATATTAGTTACACCAATAACTTCTCCATTTGAATTACATAGTGGACCACCACTATTTCCAGAATTTATTGCTGTATCAGTTTGTAGAACTTGCATTATAAATGAACTACTACTATCATTTACTTCTACTAATCTATTTTTACCTGATAAAATACCTCTTGTTACACTCCAAGAATATATACTAGAATCAATTGGTGCTCCTACTGCAAATGTTGTATCACCTATTCTCATATCATCACTACTACCAGTTTCTGCAACTAAAATTACATCATCTTTATCTACAGCTAATACTGCTATGTCTGCATATTCATCACTACCAACTATAGTAGCATCAATAGTTTCATTATTTGTAAATGTTACTTTTACACTATTTGCATTATCAATAACATGATAATTAGTAATAATATATCCATACTTATCATCTGTTTTAAATACAAATCCAGTTCCTGAAGAATATGCCCTATCTTTAACATAAGTTTCAACAACTACTACTGAATCATATACTTTTTCAACAGCATCAGCAATACCTTTATCAGTAACGGTAACATCTTTTTCTAACTTTGTAGTTTCAATAACTAAATTTTTTATATAATAATTATAAAATATTCCAAATATTAATAAGCACAATGTAAATGTAATAAGAAAACTATATATTCCTTGTTTATTTCTTTTAAAGAAATTTGTGGATTTAGTAGGAATATTAATTTTTTCAATATCACTCTTATTATCATTTACATGATTTTTTTCTACTATTGAATCTTCTTTTTTATTTACTTTATCAACATCATAATTTCTTTTTTTATTATAGTGTCTTTTTTTTACTTCATTATTACTTTTTTTTAATAATTTTTCATTGTCATTGTCTTTCATTTTTACACCTCTATTGAATATTATAGAAATCAATTGTTAATATTTTGTGAAAATTTAATTAAAAATATTTAAAAATTTGGATCTAATAAATCAAATAATAAACTTCTAAGTCCATGATTATAATATTCCTCTTTAAATGTATTAGGATTAGTTGTATATGTTGTTATAGTTTCCATAGTAATTACAGGATATTTATAATCAAAAGTAGCTGAGTTATCAATATATTTATCTGTTGATAGTCTTCCTGTTTTAGTACTAAACACAAAACCATTAGCAAGTTCTGCCATAAAATCAGTAACAGAACCATCATTTCCTTCTCCAACTTCTTCAGCTGATAATCCATGTACCCTGTAATTATTATAAGTAGATACTTTTTTACCAAAAGATGCTGTTAAAGAATTAAATTCATCTGAAAGATTAGGTTTACCAGCATATATTACTCTTCCTTGACTATGCATATTGATATAAGCATAAACATTTTTATAATGTTTTAACATAAAATACATAGCTGCTTTAGTTTCTGGTTCACTTCCAACAGCATAACCATTAAAATATTTTCCATCTTTTGTAGTTTTTTCAAGTGATGTATTTGAAATTAATTTTTTACCAACATAATACATTCCTGTATTTTGAGTTGGAAAATTTCTATTTAAGTCAACACCATTAGCATTACTTTTTATATTTTCAAAATTAATTTCATCTTTTTTTTCATACCACCATAAATCTTTATTATTTAATGATTCTACTCCATAATTATATACTTCATATCCATCAGGATTCATAGTCGGTATAACAGCAATTTTAACGGTATTTAAAGCATTTACTATTTCTTCATTACCATTTTCATATTCGTTTATTATTTCGCTTAAAAATCGCATTAAAATAAGTGTATTTGCTATTTCTGCAGCATGAACATCGGCATCTAAATATAAAACTTTATTTCCTTTACCTACTTCTACACCATAAATATTTCTACCATCAACACTTTTACCAATAATTTCTACAGATGCAATAGAACTATTATTCATATTAGTTAACATTTCTTCTATTTCGCTATAATGAAGTTTTTTATCAAAATTATATGTTTCTTGTTGATAATTTCCTGAAGAATTAATATAATTTGGTTTTTGTGTTAATATTTTTATATAATCATCAGTTGCCATACCTTCTTCAAAAATAGTATCAATTACATCTGAATCACTTTCTTTTTCATTTGTAATATTATATTTTTCAGTTATATTTTCATTATTATCGGTATTAGTATTATTATTTTCATTTTTGTCATTTTTATTTTTAAATATTGTATTTTTCATAATAAAAATAACAACAATTAATATAATAATTATAACTAATAGCTTACCTAATGCATTTAATTTTCTTTTCTTTTTTCTTGACATATAATCACCTGAATATATAATATCACAATTTAATTAAAAAATTGTCATATTGTAGTTCAATTTACATTATTATATATATTAAAATTTTAAACAAATAAAAAATTGGCAACTTGCTATCTTCGCTTATAACTATTTTCGCCGTTAAAGTGCTTAACTTCTCTGTTCGGGATGGGAAGAGGTGTATCCACTTTGCTATTGTCACCAATTAATCGTATTATACCATAATTGTTCTCTCAAAACAAGATAATGTGATTTTTTCAAATTAAATAAATGATTAAATTGTCGATCTATTAGTATTAGTCAGCTCAACATATCACTATGCTTACACATCTAACCTATCAACCTTGTCGTCTACAAGGGATCTTATATCTTGAAGATAAAGAAAACTCATCTTGGAGAGGGCTTCCCGCTTAGATGCCTTCAGCGTTTATCCCTTCCGTACATAGCTACTCTGCACTGCCACTGGC
>CANRBS010000063.1 GCA_947628895.1 uncultured Bacilli bacterium | reverse complement strand
GATTTTCCAATTAATATATATGATGTTTATGCTAATTATGACTTTACTCCATCACCTCATATCTAATACACAGCATAAATATTTTAAAACAAAAAGAAACTATTATTAATTTAAATAGCTTCTTTCATTATAGATTTTCATTACAATTTCTCAATAAAAACATATAACATAAATTATCACTATTGTCAAAAAACTCAAAAATATTTTTTATTTTAAATACCAAATATCTTTACCATCTTTAAATACTTGTTTTATTATTCCACCCATTAAACATTCTTCACCTAAATATACAACACATGCTTGACCTGGTGTTACAGCTTTACCATCTTTGTATTTTACTTTGATATGACTATCATCTATATATTCAATTGTAACTGGTATGTCTTCACTTCTATATCTAAATTTAGCAGTAGCTTCTGTAGGTCTTTTATCTGATATAAAATTCATATTTTCAATTATGGCTTCATCACTTAGTAAATACTTAGAATCATCTCCATAAGCAACATATAATATATTCTTTTTAGAGTCTTTACCACAAACATAATGTCTTTTTTCATCTCCACTAAGTCCTACATTTCTTCTTTGTCCTATAGTATAATTCATGAGACCCTTATGAGTACCTACTACTTTACCACTCTCAACGGCAACTATATTCCCACTCTTACCTTTTAAATAATTAGCAATGAATTCTTGATAATGTCTTTCACCAATAAAACAAATACCAGTAGAATCTTTCTTATCAAAAACAGGAATATTATTTTCTTTTGCTATTTTTCTTACTTCACTTTTATTTAAATGACCAACTGGAAATAATACGGATTCTAATTGACTTTTTGATACTTGACATAAGAAGTATGTTTGATCTTTATTTGAATCTACTCCTCTAAGTAACTTACCATCTTCCATTCTAGCATAATGACCTGTTGCTATTTTATCAGCACCTAATTTTTTAGCTTCTTTTTTAAATAAATCAAATTTTATATATTTATTACACATAATATCAGGATTTGGAGTTCTACCATTTTCTAGTTCAGTTAAAAAATATTTAAATACATCATCCCAATATTCTTTTATAAAATCTACTCTATAAAGTGGAATACATAACTCATCACATACGGCTTTAGCATCTCTATAATCTAGTTCTTGAGGACATACTCCATCTGTAATACCTTCTTTATCATTATTGATGTTTGAATCCCAGTTTTTCATAAAAAGTCCAACTACATCATAACCTTGTTGTTTTAATAAAAATGCTGCAACGGCTGAGTCAACTCCACCACTCATACCAACTACTACTCTCATAATATCTTCCCTTTCTAGATAGATATTATACTACAAATTTAATAATATTTGAACTAATATATATTTCAAATAAGCTACTAAGTGTTAAAACAAAAATAAATATTAAAAATATAAAAAAATAATTTTTAACAAAACTTCTTAAATTAACTGATTTATTATATCTAATAGCATTAATACTCTTATATGAAAAATTAATTGAGTAATAACTTAATAATAAATATATAAGTTCATTTAATAATACACAAGGAAATACTATTATTAAAGAAAGTAAGATACCTTTTAGTCCAAAATTACTAATTATACAAGTAATCATAAATCCAAGTGAAATACCTCTAAAAACAATTATAATTGGTACAAATACCGAAAGAAAAAAAATTATACCAGTCATCCATATAATAAAAGCATACTTATAATTATAAATAAGTGAATTAATTAAACTACTAAAATAATTAAATTTACCATTATTAATAAGTGAAAAATAATTAATAATACTACTATTATTAGTACCTATTAATAAATAACTAATAATTCCAAGTAAAATGCCTACTATAAATAATGCTACTAATATTTTAAATATTCTACTTTTAATAATTTTCATATTAAATTATATTTACTTCTTTATTTTTTATGACAAATATATTATAATTTTAATGAGGTATAAAATATGGCAAAAAAGAAATTTAAATTAAAAAAAGGATTTTGGAAGAAAGTACTTGCATGGATTATGTTAATTGCAATGGTACTTAGTATTATAACAATAGCTATTTCAGTTCTAGCAAGTTAATATAAAACACGATTAAATTCTAAAATCGTGTTTTTATTTATTATTTTATATTACTTAAAGGAAATTTATGAGTTATATTTAAAACTTCTTTTTTACATTCTTTAAGTATTTCTTTATTATTATAATTTCTTAATGCTTTTATTATGATATTTGTTATTTCAATAAAATCTTTTTCTTTAAGTCCTCTTGTAGTCATAGCTGCACTACCAATTCTAATTCCACTAGTAACACTTGGTTTTTCACTATCAAATGGAATAGTATTTTTATTTACTGTAATACATATACTATCTAATACGGTTTCTGATACATCACCAGTTAAATTAAAACTTGTTTTTGTATCTATTAACATTAAATGATTATCTGTTCCATTAGATATAACTTTTACGGTATTCTTTTTAAATTCATCTGCCATAGCTGCTGCATTTTTAATAACATTTTTAGCATATTCTTTAAATTCAGGTTGTAATGCTTCATAAAAACATTGTGCTTTAGCAGCAATTACATGCATAAGTGGTCCACCTTGAATACCTGGAAAAACAACTTTATTTATTTTTTTAATTATTTCTTCATTATTTGTAAGTATTAATCCACCTCTTGGACCTCTTAGTGTTTTATGAGTTGTACTTGTAACAACATCAGCGAATTTAGTAGGATTTTGATGTAAATTAGCTGCTACTAAACCTGCAATATGAGCCATATCTACCATTAAATATGCTTGTACTTTATCAGCTATTTCTCTAAATCTTTTAAAGTCTATTGATCTACTATAAGCAGAAGAACCAGCTATAATCATTTTAGGTTTTTCTTTTATAGCTAACTCTTCTATTTTATCGTAATCTAATTGTTCTGTTTTTTCATCTATTTCATATCCAATAACATTATAATCTATTCCACTAAAATTAACTTTGCTTCCATGAGTTAAATGTCCACCTTGATTAAGTGACATACCAAGTACTGTATCTCCTTTATTTAATAATGCTCTATATACTGCCATATTAGCAGAACTTCCACTATGAGCTTGTACATTAGCATATTTACAATCAAATAATTTACAAGCATATTCTATAGCTTTACTTTCAAATATATCAATATATTCACATCCACCATAATATCTTTTATTAGGATATCCTTCTGCATATTTATTAGTTAGAATACTACCTTGTAATTTTAATATAGCATTAGATACATAATTTTCACTTGCTATTAATTCTATATTATTTTGTTGTCTTTTCTTTTCCTTTTTAAGTGCTAACTCTAATTCTTTATCCATTAATATCACCTCATTATTGATTATATCATAAAAATTTATCCATTTTGATTTTTACTATAACATTCTTTTTTATAATATAATGTTCTTAATTTATCTAATCCTAAAGTATTATAGTTTATTTCACCAAATCCATAAGAAATTAATTCATCAATTAGTTTCTTCCTTTGTTCTTCCACAGGTAACTCATAATAAATAGAATTATCAAAGTAAACTAATAGTCCTATATCTTTTATTTCTTGTAATTGAACTTTACTATTCATACCTTCCTTATAATAATGATGATCATATTTAAGTGTATCAAATACTTTTCTATATCCAAATTTTAATAATTTTTTTTCATATTTAGTTAATTTTTTTATAGGAACTTCATTTATATTTAATTCATCCACTAAATTGTTTTGTATTTTAAATGAACTATTATTACAACTTCTTAATCTAATACAAGAATTTTTAATTTCATTTTCACTTAAATTATCTAAATTTTTATTAGTATAATAAATATCATGTGTTTCAACATTAAAATCATTATATAGTCCTTTATTTTTTAAAATATTATCATAATAACTAAGATCATGACTTAATTTAATACCAACTTCTACTATTTTCATAATTAATTTCTCCATAATTGATTTGTTTATTGAGTTTGTCATTTACATATGTTTTTTCAAATGCTATTTTGAATATTTGTCCTTTAAAGGAAGAAGTACAACAATATCATTTTGTTAAATTTTCAACAAAATGATATATTTTATTTGGATTTATTATTGCTTTCTTTATTTCATTAGGAAAAATTTCATAATTATTAATTTTATCTACATCAATCCATTCAAAATTAACCCAATCACCTTCTAAACCTTTAAATTTAGTTTTATCAATATTACCTTCAAAAATTCCTTGATAAATTAAATTAATCTGTTGATTATAATATCCTTTATCTTCAACAAATTCTTCACTTATAGCAAGAAATGAATATTTTAAGTTTTTATAACCAAGTTCTTCTTCTATTTCTCTTTTTATTGATATTAAACTTTCTTCTTTTTGTTTAATTTTTCCGCCAGGTAGCATATAAAAATTGCGTCCTTCACAATTAAACAAAAGAACCTTAGTTTTATCCTTATTAAATATAACACCTGATACACGATATAAAAATCGAAAATCATCATTTATATATTTTATATCCATTATTTTTTCCTTTCCGTAATTGATTATATTAATTGTAAGTGTATTTTTCTAAAATTATATACTTATTAATTAATTTATAAAAATTATAGCATATTTTTAATTATTTTAAAACTCGAACTATCAAATAAATGAGTCCGAGTTTGGTATCAATTTGGTGGCCTGCTAGGGACTTGAACCCTAGACCCACCGATTAAGAGTCAGTGGGCTATATACAACGACAACACCAATTTAATGATAAGACATACTACCAATTATTCCCTTATTTTATGGGTTTTTTTTGGATTTGTCATATATATTATAGCATTTTTTTATTGGTTATACAATAGGCTATTTTTGATAATGGATACCGAAAAGGTGCCGAAATTTCAAAAATGTTGTCTAATTGAGTGATAAAGCACCATTTAACTTGTTAGCAACCTCCGTCATATTGGCTTGAAAATTTTGTGTGAACACCTAAAGCAATTTGTAAACTTACCGAACTATGTCTTAATGAGTGAAAGTTAATTTTAGGTAGTCCATTTTTAACGGCTATCTCAAGAAAAATCAGCTTTCTTTATCTATCGCTCGTAGATAAAATGTGCTATAATAGAGATGTGGAAGAAAGGAGGTTTTATTCTTGGCTTTGATTAAATGTAGCGAGTATGGTAAAGAAATAAGTGATAAAGCCGAAGTTTGCTTACATTGTGGCAACCCTATTCAAAAAACTATTAAGGAAGAAAAGAAAAAACAAAGAAAATCTTTTTATGAATTAAATAAAATGGAAAAAAGAGAAATTATCGATATTATGAAAGCAGAGGGAGAATATTACGATGTGCTTATTACAATAGCAACCGTTTGGTTTTGGCTTAATATAATTGCTTTATTTTTGGTATTTGGTAATTGGTTGCTATCGGGATTTAGTTCAAATATTTGGTATGTAATTGGTTATGTTATATGTTTTATTAATTTAACAATTAGCATAATAGTATTGTCCTTATATGGTTGGAATAAAGCAAAAAAATACTATAACAATAATGTTGATATTATTCTTGTTTATAAAGAGAAAAATGATATAAAAAAAAAGATAAAATTTAGTAATAAATTAAAAAAAATCTTACTTGTAAGCATTGCTATTATTTTTATTAGTATGATTGCTATGTTTGTGATTTCACTTTTAAAAAAAGATTTGCAATATGATATAAGTTATTCTAACACACAAAAAACAAAAGATTTTACAATCATTTCACAATATATTTTTAAAGATAATGAATATTATCAATTTATGGAAGAAACAACGGACAATACATCTTTTTTGAAAGAATATAACGAGATAAAAAATAATGATAATGAGGAAAATGGAGATTTGCTCCAAGCCCTTATAAAAAAGTACACTACTACTATTATAAAAAGTGGCAGTTATATTGTGAGTGATAATGAAATTTATTTAATAGAAAATGATACAAAAAAAGAATATACTTGCTTTATTATTAAAGATAATGAAATACAATGCAATAATGTATCTTATAAAACAAATTAAAAATATTTAAAGGAGGTGTAATATATGGCAATGATTAAATGCAGTGAATGTGGAAAAGAAATAAGTGATAAATCAAAAGTATGTGTTAATTGTGGTAACCCTATTCAAAATACTATTAAATATGAAAATCAAAAGCCTTATGACGAATTGACGACACAAGAAAAAAAGCAAGTAAGTTTGGAACGAGG
>CANRBS010000062.1 GCA_947628895.1 uncultured Bacilli bacterium | reverse complement strand
GTAGCAATACCAAATAATAATGGTTGGACGATATACAATTATGATACTGATTTTATACTTTATAATTTCATAATGACTATTTCATATTTTATGATTATACAAAATATTGAAAAAAAAAGAAAGATAGGTTTTATGTATGGCTAAAAATAGAAAAAGAAAAAGTTATTTTAAATTGACATATAAAGAAAAACAAATGATAAATAACATCATTTTGAAACAAGAAGGTTATTTTAGTATTTTTAATATTTCTTATATGTTAGTATCGGTTTTGTTAGTAATAATTGCTTTACAACAACATAAAATAATTTTTGTTTTTATCTTAATACCTATTATTTATCTTATTTTAAGATTAAGACTATTTTATTATTATCAAACACATACTGAAATAAACTTTGATATAGATAATGAAGAAAATGAAAAATTATCTAATTATACTGATAGTCAATTAAACTTTTTTAAAATAGGTGGTATTGTAATAATTGTAATTATGTTAATATTTATAATTATTGGTTTGGGTATCTTTAATAATGGCAATGATGATACTGAAAATAATAATGGTTATACAACAAAATGTTATACAAGAGAAGATGGAACAAAATGTTGTACATCTTGCAAAAAAACAAGCTATGGCGATATAGGTTGCTCAACAACTTGTGATTAAAAGAAAGTGAGGTGATAAAATGAAAAAAATTAGTTTAATATTACTATGTGGAATTATTTTGTTAGGTATTTGTGGTTGTGGTAAAAAAGAGGAAGAATTATCTAATAGCAGTGCTTATGAAATACTTGATATTTTAGAAAAACATCAAAGCGATTTTAAGGACCCAAGTTCATTAATTTTAGAAAAGGCTTTCGTTTGTAATGATATATGGGATATTGAAATAAGAGCAAAAAATAGTTATGGTGATTATACAAAGAGCCATTATTTAATTGCTAATGATATGTTTATAGATTATGACGAAATTGACGATAATGCCGAAACGACTGGCGAAATACTAGATGCACTATCTTTTCTATGGGGCCAAGAAGATTGCATAAAAGAGGGAAATGACATTCATATAAACGACAAAGATATTGAAATTATAAATAAAAGATTAGTAGAAAATTACAAATAATTTGACTACATCAATATAGCTTGCGTAGCGAGGTTGCCGAGTGGAGCAATACAATTTTACTAAACCCCACCCCACTCGAGAGATACAAACAATAGTTAAATGTATGGTAGCCACCCATACATTTTTTATATTGCCAATAGATGTTATTCTATTGTGTACGATACAAGATATTTATTTTTATCACTTGCTTGTAAAATTTTGCTATAAGCCTTTTATATGAGAATATAAAGGGCTTTTTGTGTGCTTATAAATGCCTCTTTTGTTTGTACTAGATAAATAAGGTATGTTTTGTGTATTCTTGGTTGCACTTATTCTCTTTTAGGTAAGGGGTAGTTAAATCACTACTCTTTAAATTAAAGGAGGTGTGTGTATATGAAATTTTACACAACAAAGGAAATAAGTTGTATTCTTGGAGTTAATATTAAGACTATTCAAAAGTTAATACGAGAACATAAACTCGAGGCTTTTAGAGTTGCTAATCGTTATCTAGTTAGTGAAAGCACTTTAAAAGAATACATTGAAAATAAAAAAGTCTAGTCTTAACAACGACTAGCAACACTTTGTAAAATGATAATGAAAAAAAATAATGTAAAAATGGAGGCAAGAATATGAAAAAAATTGATATGGAGCAAGCCTCGTTACAAGAAATATTGCAAGCCATAGATTATTGCAATACCACTTATGGCAAAGAATATAACATCTACACTTATTATCATTATAACAATGACAATTTAGTTGGTGTTGTTTATAGTTGGTTTATGAATAACGATTTATTCATTGATATTGTTTTTGTTAAAAGTGAGTATCGAGGCAAAGAAATTGCTACATCAATGCTTGAAAATGTAATACAAGAAATAAGACACAAAGCCATTGATAATATTATTATTGAGTTGGTGCAATATAAAGGAAAATATTTACTTGCCAATATTCTTGCTCGTTTTGGCTTTTCTCTTTCTTATTACTTACAAAATAGATACATATATTGTAAGTCATTAAAAGAATAGCAATAAATGGAGGCAATAAAATGGAAGAAAAGTATCTAAAAATAAATGTTTTGGAAATAAAGATTTAAAAGATATTGATATGCTTGTTTTATCACATTTTCTATCATTAAATGATAATTCGCACTCGTCAAGTATTTGGTTAGTAAATGCAATTTCAATTATAGTGTCTTTCATTTCTTCGGTAATAGTAAACCTTAAATCTTTTAAATTTTCAAAATCTTGTTCGTTCATTTTTTGCTCATTTTTTTCATAAATTTTTTAAAATCAAAAAATAAAAATTCCTAACAAACCCTTCTAATTGCTAGGAATTTTTTTATCAAATATGGTGGCCTGCTAGGGACTTGAACCCTAGACCCACCGATTAAGAGTCGGTTGCTCTACCAACTGAGCTAGCAGGCCTTTTAAATAACAATAAAAAGTATAACATAAATTTACTAAAAGATAAAGTATTTTTATTAATTTAATTAAAAAATAGTTCATTTGAACTATTCAATATTACTAATCACTTTATTATTTTCTACATCATAATTTTTAAGTTCTATAAGTTTACTTATACTTACTACATCATATCCCATTTCATTTAAAGAAGGTATTAGTTTTTTAGTTGCTTCAATTGTTTCAGGATAAATATCATGCATTAATACAATACAACCATCACATACATTTTTAATAACATTATTATATATTTTTTCACTATCTCTAACTAACCAATCTTTAGGATCTATATTCCATAAAACTATATTATAAGGAAGAGCTAATACATCATCATTATATTTACCATATGGTGGTCTTAAATAAGTAATATTTTTAGATGTTATTTCATTAAATAATATATTTACTGAATTTACTTCATTTAATAATTCATCACTACTTAGTTCAGTTAAATATTTATGAGAATATGAATGCATTCCTACTTCACTATTAGACTTATCAATCTCACTTACAATATCTTTATTATATTTCATTCTATTACCTATCATAAAAAATGTTGCTGAACTATTATTTAATTCTAATGTTTTAAGTAAATCACATGTATATTCACTAGGTCCATCATCAAAAGTAAATGCAATATATTTTTTACCTGGAATATTTTCTATAGTATTACTAACTTCACTATCAAATACTATTGATACATAAGGTATATAATCAATATCATTAAATTCTATATTATTAAAATAAACATCTATTTTATTATCATCTATTAAATAAGTAAAATTATTAATAGTAGATGATTTTACTTTATCATAAATATCACTAGAATATTTATAATATACTAAATTATTTATTTCATTTTCTAAGTATTCTTCATCATAAATAGAACTAATATATGTCATTTTTTTATTTTTTAAATCTATTAATATATTTTTATTTTTTATATCATTTAAACTATTATTTATATCAAAAGTTATATTTACATAATTTTTAATATAATATAGTTTATATGAAATTTCTAAGCTTTTATTTATAGTATCATCATTTCTAAAATCTTTTGTATAATTATAAATAATATTTGTAACTATTTTATTAATCTCATCATCATCAAATCTAGGATATTCTACTAAAACATGAGTACCCTCTTCATCATATTTTATAGTTGAAGTGTATACAAAATCATATGGTTCTACGGTTTCTTTATAAAATATTTTCACAATAACAAATAATACTGTAAATAAGAGTATAATACATATCAAATATTTAACAAAATCATCTTTATTTTTAAATAAAATCATATTAGTCACCTATTTAATTAATTATCTATAAATAATATATCACAAATTTTAACTTTTTAAACAAATTTTATTAAAAATATGTTGAAAATCAATTTTTTTTATGTTATTCCCGAGTTTGACAGTTAAAGAAATAAAAAATCACCTTTAGCCAAGCAATTATAAGGCTTTGTAGTGATTTTTGCTTTGTATAATCATATACCTACATTATTTAACATTGTTCGTAATGTTTTAATTTCTTGTATATTGTATTTTTCAAATTTGAAATCTATTCCATTTGATTTTAATATTTTGCTTATTTCTTCATTTATTTCTGTTATTTTGTAATAATCTAAATATACTGAATCTGCTTGAAATTTATTTAAAGCTTCTTTTATTTTTTCGGCAGTTATTCCTTGCTCCCATCCATCTACATTAAGAGTAGATTTTTTTTCATATTTAAGTATTCTATATTGTATTATTCTTATTATTGTTAAGGCTATAAAACATATTAGAAAGTGAGCTTTTATATGTTCTTCTGTCCACACATATATTGGTCTTCCTTCTAAATCACTTTTTATTATTCTAAACGAATCTTCTATTCTTGATAAGCCATGATATCTATTTATTATTTCTTTATCTTCTTCTTCTATTTCGGATGTAACGATAGAATAATATCCTAATGTTTCTTTATATTTTTCTAGTTTTTTATCTAAGAAAACTATTACTTTCTCAGAATGGATAATTTCTCCTGTTTCTTTATCTACATCAACTGTTTTTATAAATTGCTGACTTTTTCTTTCTTTATCTTTTAATTTATCGGGATGTTCTTTACAACTTTCTAAATATTCTATAAATTTTTTGTTTTGATTAAATTCCCTTTCATAATGTTTCTTACTCCAATAAATAATTTCTTTTTCTTTTATTTTCTTTGTAGATTTTGTCCCATCTGTATTCTTATAAGTTAATGTTATTTCATTTATTCTTGATTTATATTTAAATACTACTTCATTATTTTTATCAGTTATTACTTTATAACCATTTTCATCTAGTGCCCATTCTCTTTGTGATTTCCAACTTCTTTTAACACTCTTACTAACTATGTAACCATTTTCTTTATCAACAATCAAATATTTATTTTCTTGGGTATTCATTCCATTATCTGCAACTACTACAATATGTCCTAAATCCATTTCATCTACTTCTTTTTCTAAAACATCCTTAAATGTTGTTTTATCTTGAGTGTTTCCTGAAAATAATTTATGGGATACTGGTATTCCATTATTATCTATAAATAATCCCATTTGTACTATTGGCCCATTACTATTTTCTTTTGATACTCCTTTTTTTCTAAAGCCTTTTTTTACTATAATTGGATTTCCTAATTCATCTTTTACTATCTCATTATTTTCATCTAGTTCATAAACATCATCATCTCCATACATTGTTTCAAAATAATAGTTAGTTACATCATAATAAGTTAAATCTGTTTTTCTTCCGATAGAGGAATTCTTTATCTTAGTATTCATTCTATTTTGAATCTTTTTAGAATTTTCTTCTAAAACATCCAAGGTTCTATATACTTCTTTTATTTCACTACAATCTACAATTGGAAATAGATATTGGTCTCTTGTTTCAAATGTTTTCTTTTTACTTTGAGGATTTAATATTCTTCCAAATACTAACATTTTTGTTATTCCATTTAAATCATATTCAATCTTAGAATCTGATTTTATTCTATTCAAAATTTCTGTTATACCTAATTCGTTATATATTTGATTTAAAAATAAATAACCTATATTTTTAGGATTAAGTTTTAAATTGATTTCACTTATAGGAATAGTATCTTTTTCTTTTTTTATTTCGTCTAAATTAAATTCACTTAAATCAACTAGTTCACCATTTTTAAACTTTTGTCTTAATCTAATTAACAAATCTGGTTTACCATCGTCATAATTTGAAAGTAGTCCTAAGTTTTTAAGTGTAACTCTTTTTTGCTTTACTTTGCCATTTTCTGTGTGATAAAAATTATGTACTATCCTTAAGTAGGGTTTACCATAATTTTTAAAACAATCTAAATACATAAAATCACCTATACCTTATATACCTATCATTATAATAACACACTTTGCATAAAAAGAAAAGCATATTTTCAATAAAAAATATACTTTTTTCTTTTCTTCATCTGTCAAACTCGGGATATATCACAAATTTTAACTTTTTAAACAAATTTTATTAAAAATATGTTGAAAATCAATTTTTTTTATGTTATTATTAATAAGCAGTGGACCTTTAGCTCAATTGGTTAGAGCATCCGGCTCATAACCGGGCGGTTGTAGGTTCGAGTCCTACAAGGTCCACCACTTTATTTTGCAGGTGTGGCGAAATTGGCAGACGCACTAGACTTAGGATCTAGCGGAGCAATCCATGGGGGTTCAAGTCCCTTCACCTGCACCATTGACGTTTCTATTCGAACTATTTCGAATATTGATATATAGAAATCAATCGAGAGATTGGTTTTTCTTTTG
>CANRBS010000061.1 GCA_947628895.1 uncultured Bacilli bacterium | reverse complement strand
TTAAATTTAGCAATATACAAGTCTTTGCTATCATAATTTTCATCTGGATTTACTAATTCTAAAACACCATATTTTTTGTTTTTTATCTCATTTTCATTTTCAGTGTGTTTAATGTTATCCACTATAATCACCTTATCTTCATATAAAGTATATCATAACAACAAACTAAAATAAATAAACAATAGAAAAAGTAGACATTAATCTACTTTATAAATAATCTTCATCAAATCCAATTTTATCTTTAATAAAATAAATTGTTTTATTATTTTGTTTATTATATTTATTTAATAAATAATTTAATAGCATTTGAATAGCCGTAAATACTAACATAAAGAATAATAAAAGTTCATTATTTATATTAATTAATTTAAATATTACAAATAATAAATAAATAAGAGAAATAGTTAATAATATATAACTAGTATATTTAACTATATTTGTTAATTTACAAGAATGCTTTAATAATTCATTTGTATTAAAATAATAACTATATTTATTATCATATTTAATATAATAAGTATCAAAACCAATTAAATCATAAGTGTATCTTGTAAATGTATTATACTTACCATATTGAATTATAGAATTAACTACGGTTCTTTTCATTATTCTATTATGTGTTTTATTATTATCAAATTTTTCTGTTAATAGTGTGTTTACTAACTTATTTTTTATATTTAATTCTTTATTTGTAAGCATACATACACTATCAACATTATGATTTGTAATATATTCATACATTTTAGAAATATTTGATACAGTACACGAATCCATATCATAAGTACAAACTAAGTTATGTTTTGTATTTTCTAGACCTGCATATATACAAGTATCTTTTCCATAAGTTTTAGAAAGTCTTATAACTTTTACATTATCTTCATCTTTACTTTGAATACTCATTAATATTTCAAAAGTTTTATCATTAGAATTATCATCAACAAATATAAATCTATGTTTAATATTAGATAATTCTTCATTAATTTTATTATAACAATTTAAAATACTTTTTTCTTTATTAAATGTAGGTATAACTATATCTAAAATCATTATTAACTCCTAGTAACCTTTAGTACCATTAACACTTTCATCATTTTCTATCCAATCACTTACAGGTACTTCTCTATATTTAGTTTTAGTATCTCTAAAAACAACTTTTGCAATTCCACTATTTATAATAAATCTTTTACACATACTACAAGACATTGAATTTTCTACATATCCATTAGTTTTAGGATCAATTCCAACAATATATAAAGTAGAACCAATCATATCCCTACGAGAGGCTGATATTATTGCATTTTGTTCTGCATGAACACTTCTACAAAGTTCATATCTTTCTCCTCTTGGTACATTTAGTTCTTCTCTAATACATTTTTTTAAATCTGTACAATTTGCTCTACCTCTTGGAGCTCCATTATAACCAGTTGATACTATTTCATCATCTTTTACAATAACTGCTCCCCATTTTCTTCTAAGACATGTTGATCTTTCACAAGCAGCTTCAGCCATGTCTAAATAATAATTATTTTTATCAATTCTTTTCATACTACTTTTACCTCTTATAAATAATTTTATCATTTTGAAACTATTTTGTCATTAAAAATAATACTGCTTAATAAAATTAATTGAGGAAAAGTATGAATACTAATAAAAAAACAGGTCTTAGTAGTAGAGAAGTAGTAGAATCTAGGAAAATAAATGGAACAAATAAACTTTCTAATAAAAAGAAAAATTCATTTATTAGGTTAGTTATTGAATCATTAAATGATCCAATTATTAAAATATTATTAATTGCTCTTGGAATTAAAATACTTTTTTTATTTCAAGATTCAAATATGTATGAAACTGTAGGTATAGCAGTAGCTATATTTTTAGCATCATTTATTTCTGCAATTAGTGAATATGGTAGTGAAAAAGCATTTGAAAAATTATCAGAAGAAAATAGTACAATTAAAGTTAAAGTATTAAGAGATAGTATGAAACAAGTAATTGATATGGATGATGTAGTAGTAGGAGACATAGTATATTTAAATAGTGGAGATAAAGTACCATCTGATGGTGTAATTATAGAAGGAGAAGTTACCGTTAATGAAAGTTCACTTACTGGTGAAACGGTTGAAAAACAAAAAAATATTAATGATGTTGTTTATATGGGGTCTATAATTACTGAAAAAAGTGCTGTTATGAGAGTTACTTTAGTAGGAGATAAAACCTATTATGGAAAAATAGCACAAGATATTCAAGAAAAGAGTGAACCAAGTCCACTTAAATCAAGACTTACTGATTTAGCTAAAGTAATTAGTAAAGTAGGTTATATTGGAGCAATACTTGTATTTCTTTCATATATGTTTAATGCAGTAATAATACCTAATAATTTTAATTTAAGTAAAATATTTGATTTTGAAATATTCTTTCCACATTTTGTTTATGCTCTAACATTAAGTGTAGCAGTAGTAGTAATGGCAGTACCAGAAGGCTTACCTATGATGATTACTTTAGTGTTATCATCTAATATGAAAAGACTTTTAAAGAAAAATGTTTTGGTAAGAAAACTTGTAGGTATTGAAACATCTGGCTCTCTAAACATTTTATTCACAGATAAAACTGGAACACTTACTGAAGGTGAACTTAAAATGATTAGATACACAACTAGTGAACTAAAAGAATATAGTAACATTAAAGATATTAAACATTCTATTAACTATGATATTATTTATCAATCTTTAGTTTATAATAATGAATCATTTTTTAGTGAAGGAAAATGTGAAGGTGGAAATACAACAGATAGAGCAGTTTTAGAATTTGTGAAAAATGATGATAAAAGTAAATATAAAATATTAGATAAAGCCGTATTTAATAGTAAAGTTAAATATTCAACAGTTACAACTAACTATAATAATAAAACTGTATTTGTAAAAGGTGCTTATGAAATAATACTTGATAAATGTAATAAATATTTAAAAAGTGATGGTAGTAGTAGAGTACTTTTAGAAAAAGATAAAATTGAAGCTTATATTAATTCAAAAACGGCTAATGGTGAAAGAGCTTTAGCTATTGCTATTAGTGATAATAATGATATAAAAGATTTAACATTAGTTGGTTTTATTTTCTTAAAAGATACTATTAGAAAAGCCGCATATAAAGGAATAGAACTTATTAAAACCGCTGGAATTCAAGTTGTAATGGTAACTGGAGATGCTAAAGAAACAGCTTATGCTATTGCTAAAGAATTAAAAATAGTTGATAGTAGTGATGATATAGTTTTAACTAGTGAAGAATTTAATAATTTAACAGATTTTGAAGTAGAAAAAATATTACCAAGATTAAAAGTATTAAGTAGAAGCCTTCCACAAGATAAAAATAGACTTGTTAAAATAGCAGAAGAATTAGATTTAGTAGTAGGTATGACAGGAGATGGAGTAAATGATGCTCCTGCTCTTAAAAAAGCTAATGTTGGTTTTTCTATGGGTAGTGGAACTGAAATAGCAAAAGAAACAAGTGATATAGTAATTTTAGATAATAATATAATGTCAATATCAAGTGCAATATTATATGGACGAACAATATTTAAAAGTATTAGAAAATTTGTAATATTTCAATTAAGTGTTAATTGTTGTGCCGTATTACTTAGTATCATAGGACCTTTTATAGGTATTTTATCTCCAATTACAGTAGTCCAAGTATTATGGGTTAATATGGTAATGGATACATTTGCAGGACTTGCATTCTCATTTGAACCAGCATTACTTGAATATATGGAAGAAAAACCAAAAAGTAAAAATGAAAAAATTATTAATGGATATATGAAAAGTCAAATATTTTTAGATGGTATATATTCTATGTTACTTTGTATTTGGTTCTTAAAGTCTCCATTCATATATTCATTGTATAGATATGATGTGAATAATAAATATTTAATGACAGCATTTTTTGGATTGTTTATATTTATTGATATATTTAATGCATTTAATTCAAGAACTCATAGAATAAATACTTTTTCTAATATGCTAAAAAATAAAGTATTCCTATTAATATTCTTATTTATTACAATAGTTCAAATAACATTAATATATTATGGAGGAGAAGTATTTAGAACAACAGGACTTACAATATATGAATTTGAAGTAATGATATTAGTAGCTTTTACCGTAATACCATTTGATATAATAAGAAAAATAATATTAAAGAAAAAAGGAATTAGTATGGGTGTCTAATTCCTTTTAGTTTGGTTTCTTTGATTTAATATATTCATATCTCATTAAATTTAATTCCATATTTCTTTGATTAAAATAATCTACTAAAAAATCAAAATCTTCTTGATTAAAATCAAATTTTTTATCTTTAAAATAAAATTTATGTAATAAATATTGATTATAAGTATCAGGATATCTTCTTAAAGCATCAGTTGAATGTGAATACATATTAAGATTAAGACCATTATGATATCCTGGTGTTTTAGAATACTTACTAGGTAAATAAATACTATTAATCATAGCTTGTGTAGAAGAGTCAATATCAATATTTAAATCTTTAGCTAGTTCATTTAAATATGATTTATTTTGAATTCTATATACATATGGAAATTTATTATCATTTGCAATATTAGCAAGTAAGTATCCATATAAAATCATAAACTCACTTACAATTCTTTCACTTTTAGAAGTAAGAGTAAAATAATTTTCTTTTAATTTATTTTTATTAACCCAATAAGCATCTTTATTATTACCTCTTCCAATAGCACAAGATAAATAATATAAGTCTCTTAATTTATAATCAAGTTCACTTTTTAAATTATAATTTATAATATCATCTACTTGTTTGTAACTTAAGTTCTTATTTATAAGTTCACTATTTTCTTTTAAATAATAGTCTTCAATATTACCACTATCATTTAATATTACATATAAACTAATAATATCTCTTATATTATCTTCATTTAAAGAAAGCCTTTCTTCTAAATTATTAGGAAGAATTCTAATACCTTTATTAGGTAAATATAAACATTTATAATTATTTAATGCTTGAATATCTATTTCACTTTTAGGATCTAAATATTTACCAACATCTGCAATATGTATACCGACTATATATTTATTTCCATCTCTTTTTATACTAAGAGCATCATCCCTTAATACTGTTGCATCATCATCAATAGTAAATAATATATCATCATTATTTTCTTTTGATGATTTTATATTAAATGGTTTTAAATCTTCTACAATACCATATTTCTTTATTATATCTTCTTTCTTTAAAGCTTTTTTCATACCATATAATATAAAATATATTTCATTTGCAAATTCATTTTGATCATCACTAGAAAGATTTAATATTCTAACATATTTATCTCTTTCAATATTAGGAGTATAAAATAACTTTAAAAGTGCTATAAAATAATATATATCACAATCATTATTTATAAGAGAATCAATAGCTTTAAAAAATACATAATTAAATAGATCACTTGCTATTAATGATCCTTTATAATTGTTAGTAAATTGTTTAATAATATTTATATCTTCTTTTTTATCAATTAAACTAATAACTAACTTTTTTAAATTTTCTGTATTTAAATATTTATCTAACATTATTTGCTCTAATTTATTTGCACAATATCTTAAATCATCATTTTTAAGTTTATTAGCATTAGCTACAATAGCCATTTTAGTTTTATTTATTCTTATTTTATTTATTTCTACTTCTTCTTCCTGTAAATTAAAATCAGTACATAATATATAAATAAGGTTACAACAATTTCTAATTAATGGAATATAATTTCTATTACTAGAAACTTTTGCTAAAAGAGAATTTAATATTTTAAAAACTAATCTTAAAAATTGTTTATCAGTTAAAAGTAATTTTTTCTTTACTTTATC
Organism: uncultured Bacilli bacterium; assembly: GCA_947628895.1. Classification (GTDB taxonomy): domain Bacteria; phylum Bacillota_I; class Bacilli_A; order RF39; family UBA660; genus CAG-1000. The sequence continues at coordinate 739 of CANRBS010000061.1, read as the reverse complement.
AATACTATTTTTACTAAAATTACCATTTTTAATAAATTCAAATATTATCTCATGTCTCATAAAGAAATCTCCTAATAATATATTAGCATATTATATTTTATAAAGACAAGTAACAAATTTACTTAGTTTAAGATAAGTGATATAATTTAATTAGAAATTAGGAGGTTTATTATGTATAAATATAAAAAATTAACATTAAATATTATAACAGTTTTATATATTTTGATATTTTTAGTAGAATTAGTTAAATATTTTATAATAGATAATACTTTATATGGACTAATTTATTTACTAATAAATTTACTTATTATATTTTTTCTTGTACCAACTACATATAATTATAAGAAATATTATAGTACAGCTAGAATTAGTAAATTAATAATAATCTTATTACTTGGAATATTTAATAGTTATATTTTAGAATATATTGTTATTAACAATATGAATTATATTGATAGTTCTAAAGAATACATTAAATCAATATTTATATACAAGGATGTATTTAAAGGTATAATATATTTTATAATATTAATATTTACATTATTAGAATTTAAATTAGATAAGGTAATTATGCAACATTTTGAAGAAAAGAAAGAAAATAAAAGTAATAAAAAACAAGTTAATAAAAGAAATAAAAAAATGTGAAATAATATTGAAATTAGTGACTGAATTAAAAACTAAAATCCCGAAGACATGAAAAAATTAGATTATAGAATAAAATTCCCGAAAAATGAGAAAT
>CANRBS010000060.1 GCA_947628895.1 uncultured Bacilli bacterium | reverse complement strand
TATAATTTTAATCAAAAAATAAAACAATCAAAATAAAAAATATTGCATATAAAACATTTGTTTGCTATAATTTTAATAGAAACATTTATTGTGAGTGTCTTCTCCATTCTTTATGAAGGGAGTGTGATATAGTGAAAAAACGTAATTATAATATAAAGCTACTTAGATACATCTGTATCATATTATTTTTGCTTATTGTTTTAATACTAGTTATTAAAAAATAAAGACACTCTATACAGGATAGAGTGTTAACTCAATTTTTGAGAAGACATTCACTGCAATAATAAATGTTTCTCTTTTTTATTTTACTCAAGTCTCACTTGATATATTCATAATATCATAAATTCAGTCTATTTTCAATATTATTTATTATTTACTACATCATTTATTATATAATTTGTAATATAAAGACCTGCTACTGCTGGGACAAATGCAGTTGATCCAAGCATAGTATTATTAATAGCTTTTTCAGTTGATGTAACTACTACTACATCTTTCATTAAATCTTTATCTTTTCCTAATTCTTTTCTTATTTTTTTAGCAAGTGGATCTGTTTCTGTTTTATCAAGTGTAGTAATTTCTAATTTAGTTGCATCCATTTTATTAGCAGTACCCATTGATGAAATTAATTTAATGTTCTTATTGTGACATTCTTTTATTAATTTAACTTTAACTTTAGTAGTGTCACATGCATCAATAATATAGTCATAATGACTACTAAATAATATTTCCATATTATCTTCTGTAATATGAGTATTAATTATATTAACTATAGCATTTTTATTTATAAGTTTAATTCTTTTTTTCCATTCTTTAGTTTTATATTTATCATTATTTTTAGATGTTGCTATAATTTGTCTATTAATATTACTTGGTTTAATTGTATCCCCGTCTACTAGTGTAATATTATTAACTCCACATCTAGTTAAAGATTCTACTGTGTATCCTCCTACACCACCAAGTCCTAATATTAAGATATTTAATTTTTTAATTTTTTCAAGATTCTCACTTCCAACTAAACTTTCTAGTCTTGTAAGATTCATATTATTCCTCCCTTTGGTGGTATATATTATAGCATATAAAAAACCTAGTGTAAATATAGTGTAATAAAAACTCGCGACGACACGAGGTGGTAGGACACATAATATACTCGGGATCTTGCACAATGGCAATATTCAACTCCATATACTAATTAGTCCCCCTATAATATTACATAGCCGGTTTATTGTTGCTATATTTCCTCTCTAGGTTAATTTAATTTTATCATATTAAATTCATTATGACAAGCAAATTTTAATTAGTTTACAAAAATTAATTGTTTAAATAATTAAAATGCCCATATTTAGCTGTATCATAATAACATTTATTTAGTAAATCTAAATCTTTAATTATATTTCTAGGTTCACATTCTTTATATAATTTTTTATCTACCTTCATTTCTCCAATATCACTTATTATACTAATAGAAAGTGGCTTTCTTATTCCAATTGCATAACTTATTTGTACTTCACACCATTTTAAATTATATTTTTTTAAGTAATCTACTGCGATTAATCTTGCTTTATAAGCTGCACTTCTATCTACTTTAGTTGGATCTTTTCCACTAAATGCTCCACCTCCAACGGTAGAAAATGAATGATAATTATCTACTACTATCTTTCTTCCAGTAAGTCCAGCATCAGCATCAAATCCACCAAGAGCAAACTTTCCTGTTGGATTTATTAAAAACTCTTCAATTTCTAAATTATATTTTTTACAAATTCTAGTAGCAATATCTTTAATAATTTTATCCGTTTCACTTCTTTCAAGTTCAGTATTTTGATAAGAAATAGTAACCGTTTTAATTTTAGTAATTTTATTATTTTCATAATATCCAGTTATTTGAGCTTTTCCATCTGGTTTAAATCTACTATCTTTTTTTACTAATTTGCTATATTCATAAGATAATTCTTGTAATATAACCATAGAAGTTGGTAAATAATATTCATTATCACTACAAGCATAACCAAACATCATGCCTTGGTCCCCTGCTCCCATAACTTTGTTATTAGTACCAAGTGCTATATCATTACTTTGAAGTCCAATATTATTAATAATTGTATAATTTGTACTATAACCAATATCTTTAAGTACTTTTTTTACTGTTTTTTCTACATCTACATAAGTATTTGATGTAACTTCTCCAGTAATAAATATTATTCCTTTACCACCACAAGTTTCAATACCACATCTACTATTTTTATCTCCTTTCAAATATTCATCAAGCAAGGCATCACTAATTTGATCACACACCTTATCAGGATGTCCTCTAAATACAATTTCATTACTATATAATCTCATACTTCACACTCCTTTTTTAGATAATATAGATTACCTTAAAAAGAAAAAAATACCTAAGATAACTTAGGCATAAGTATAAGTTATCCTCATCCATCTGGGTTTACCACCTAACTAAATAGGTTGGTGTGATCTGCGAGCCAGTCTCTAAATCACTCTTTATAAGGTAATATATAAAATTGTTTTTGTCCTTTGGACATATTAATTATAGCACACAATTCTAAAAATACAAATAAAAAAATTAGTTTTACATATACTTTATTATGTTAGACAAAATAAAGAATAATGTATTTATAAAATCAACGGTTGTATTACTAATTGGTGGAATTTTTGGAAAAATAGTTGGATTTATATTAAAAATTATTATAACAAGATACTTAGGTACAGAAGGTATGGGACTTTATAGTATGCTATCCCCTACTTCATCACTTTTAAGTGTAATAGCAGTTTTCTCATATTCCAATGCAATATCTAAAATTATATCAGAAGAAAGTTCGAGAGCTAAAACATTACTAATATCAATTATTCCAATGTCTTTATTAATAAATATTTTTATAATAGTAATTGTAATATTATTTTCACCAATATTATCTACTAATTTACTTAAAAATTCATCATTAATTTTACCAATTATTTGTATATCACTTACTATGCCATTTATAAGTATTTCTGCAATTATCAAAGGATATTTTTGGGGTAAACAAAATATGTTTCCATATATACTTTCTAATTTTATAGAACAAATAGTAAGACTCATTTTAATACTTTTATTTATTAATTATTTTATTAATTTAGGTTTAATTTCAGCTATATGCTTTGTAATACTAGTAAACACAATTGGTGAAGTATCATCATGGATAGTTATGGGTAAATATTTTCCTAAAGTAAAATTAACTAAAAAAGATTTTAAAATAAATTTTAAAGATATTAAAAAAGTAATGGAATTTTGTGTGCCTTCTACTTTTAGTAAAATTATTGGTTCTCTTTCTTACTTTTTAGAACCAATTATACTTACTAATATTTTATTATTTGTAGGATATACAAAAGAATATATTACATATGAATATGGTGTAGTTAATGCATATGCATTGTCTACTTTATTAATGCCTCAATTTTTTACTCAAAATATGGCTACATCACTAGTACCAGAATTATCAAAATATTATAAAAGAAGAAATATTGATATGTGTAAGAAAAGAATAAAACAAATAGTTTTAGTTTCTTGTTTAATCGGAGGACTCTCTACTGTAATAATAACTATATTTCCAAGTTTCTTCTTAAATTTACTTTATGGTACTACTGAAGGAATTGATTATATAAGATTACTTTCTCCATTTACAATGCTATTTTATATAGAATATCCATTAATTAATGCACTTCAAGCACTTGGTGAAAGTAAAGTTGCTATGAATATTACTATTAAAACATCTATTATAAGAATTATATCAATTGTTATTTTTTCATTCTTAAAAATTGGTATGTATAGTTTAATAATATCAATAGTAATAAATTTAATAGTTTCAACTTACCTTTATTATAATAAAATAAATAAACTATTAGTCATCTAATAGTTCATTTCTCTTAATTATATAAATCTTTTTATTTTTATAAAATGCATAAAATATATCTTCTTTATTTAAATTATTATCATTTAAATATTTATTTAACCACTCTTCACTCTTAGAAATATAATCAAGTGTATCTTTTTGAATAACACCATCTAATATAAGTGGAAATGGATTTTCATTATCAAGTCCTAAAAAACTATATTTAAATATATTTAATTTACCATTATTTTCAAGTACTGCATATTCTACATCTTTTAAATTTTTAATATTATTATTTCTAAGTTCTATCATCAAGTCATCTAATGAATATCTTTGCTTCATCATTTCTTTATAATTGATTACTCCCCTATTTATAATTAAACTAGGTCGCCCCTGTATTAAATTTCTAAATTTACTATTTTTTAATGATAAATAACCACTTACTATTTCAAAAAACAATAACATTATTATAGGTATTATTGTAAGTAACATAGAATCTTTATAGTTTTCAATAGATATAGCAGCAAGTTCTGCAATTAAAAGACTTACTACTAAATCTTGAATAGATAATTGTCCTATTTCTCTTTTACCCATAAGTCTTAAAATAACAAGTACAAATAAATAAAAAAATCCAGTTCTTAATATTACAAATACTAAATCCATATTATCACCTAATATTATTATGTTTAAATCATAAAATTTTAAAACATAAATATAATTAATTAGGTGAAAAAATATGAATATGAATAAAATTATTAATTATTTAAAATGTATTGGACTTTTTTTTATAGTACTTTTAGTTTATTTATTATTAATGACTACACTATATTATTTTGAAGTATTTGAATATAAATTAGTATCTATTATTAATTATATTGCTATTATTATAATGTTTTTCTTACTTGGATTTAAAGTTTCAAGATTAGAAAAACAAAAAGGATATTTAAATGGATTTTTAATTTCTTCAATCCTTGTAATATTATTTGTTCTAGTCTCACTTATATTATCAAAATTATCTTTTTCTTCACTTGTATATTATTTATCAGTAATATTATCATCTATTGTAGGTGGTATAATCGGAGTTACAAACAAAAAAAGTTCATAAAGAACTTATCTTTTTCTTATTAAAATGCTTTGGTTTGGCATTTTATTTATTTTTTCTAATTTAGCCATATATAATTTAGTTATTTTAGGAAATATTTGGCCTTTCATTATTTTTTGTAAAAATATTAAATCTTTACTTTCAGCTTCCATATAATTTATATATTCTAATTTTTGATTACTTCCAAATGGATAAAATATTTTACCAGTTATTACATCAACCATAATATCATTTTCTTCATCATAACATGCTAAAACTGGTATTTTTAAATATTTTAATTTTTTACTAATACCATTTATTTTAATACAATTTATGTAATCTTCTTCTCCATCTTTATTTTTACATTTAATCATTAATTTATAATATTTGTCATTTAAATTCATAATACATATCCTTTCTATTTATTTTGTAATATTCCCAAAGTGGGTATTATTATAGTCTATGCATTAATCAATGTCAAATAAAAAGATATTTATTTTTTATTTTTTAAATATCGTGAAATGAAAAAGTAAATTCCAGTTTCAGTATGTTTGACAAGAATTTAGTGTTACACAAAATTCCAGTAAAAAAATTGTAAGACTAAATTCTTTTTTATATAATATCACTCATGGGTGTTTCGACTTTGAAAGTGAGGTATTTTTATGTCAAAACAAATCCATGACAATAAACATTTAACTCTTGATGAAAGAAAAATTATTCAAACTGGAATTGAAAATCGTTCTAATAAGATTGATATTGCTAGAACTATTGGTAAGGATTCAACTACTATCGCCAAAGAAATTAAAAAACATCGTATATTTAAACCTAGAAATCAATTCCTTTACCCATCTATTTGTATTCATAGACAAGAATGTGGTGGTTGTAAAAAACATTGTTCTCGTTATGAAGAAATTAAATGTAATAAAAGAGATAGATCTCCTGGTGCTTGTAACAAATGTCCAAAAATTTCTAATTGTCATCTAGATAAATATTTTTATTATGCTTCTTCCGCTAATGAAGAATATAAAACTGATTTAGTTGATTTTCGTGAAGGTATCAATATGACTACTTTAGAAGTAAAAGAATTAGCTAATACTTTAAAACCTTTATTAGATCAAGGACAGTCTTTATATCAAATTAAATCTTCTCATAAAGAAATTAAACAATGTATTAAAACTCTTTATAATTATATTGAAATGGGAGTCTTTAAAAATTATGGTATTGATAATTTTTCTTTAAAAGAACAAGTTAATAGAAAACAATTTAAAAATAAGTACAAAAAAAGAAAGGAACCTGTTAATTATATAAATCACAAATATAAAGATTATCTTATATTTAAAGAAGAGAATCCTAATGTCCCTACTACTGAAATGGATACTGTATTAAATTCTCAATCTGGTCCTTTTATACAAACTTTTTATTTTGAAGGTTCTGGTCTTATGATTGGATTCTTACATAAAAACAAAACATCTGAATCTATGTCTAAAACTTTAGACTTCCTTGAAGATAAACTTGGACACGATTTATATAGAGAGCTTTTTCCTTTAATTCTTACTGATAGAGGTGTTGAATTTGAAAAGGTTGATTTATTTGAATTTAATCAACTAACTGGCGAATTTAGAACTCATATTTTCTATTGTGATGCTTATCAATCTTCTCAAAAACCTCATGTTGAAAATACTCATAATTATATTAGAGATATTATTCCTAATGAAATTGATATATCTAATATTACACAAGAAGACTTAAATTTGATGTTTTCTCATATTAATTCTACTCCTAGAAAATCTTTAAAGGATAAAACTCCTTATGAAGTTTTTGTATTTATGTTTTCTACACCTGATTATCCTAATCTTGAGTTTTGCAGTAAAAATGAGCAAGCCTTATAATTACTAGGCTTTGCTCATTTTTTACATCTTGTGTAATAT
>CANRBS010000059.1 GCA_947628895.1 uncultured Bacilli bacterium | reverse complement strand
CATAATAAAAAACTCCCCGGTTTCTTTGTTTCATTTCTTTTTCGTAAAAGAAATGAAAAGCCTGACCGGCTTTAGGTTAAAAAAACGAGATAAAAATCCCGTTTATGTTTAAAATTTTTTGAGACATTTTCAAAAACTATTGACAATTTTATTAGTTATTTTTTAAAATTATCTTATAAAATTATCATTATTTGTTTTTTCATCAAGTCCTAAATCATCATAAGAATCGTTATAATTATATAAATTACTTTCTTTTTCATCATTTTTAGTTCTTAAATCAGCTTTATAATCACTATAATCTGAAGAATCTTTTATTCCAAGTTCACTAGTAGTTAGTATTTCATCTTTATTTATATCTAATTCTTCATAATCTTCATCAGTAAGTCTTTTATATTTATTAATATATTCTTTTAATGCTTCAATTAATAGCTTATCATCTTCTACAAAATGATCAAAATTACTAATTTTATCTTTATATAATTCAGCTATTACCGCGATTGTTTCTCTACTATCTAAATCTAAATGTAACTGCATATTTTTTCTTAAAACATACTCATATTCTTTAGAACTATAAATTTCATCATTTTCCATATTAATTGTCTTTCCTTTCTTTAGCTTCTATTTCTTTCTTAATTAAATCTACAAACTCATCAATACTTACATTTGTTGTATCATTGCTTCCTCTTAATCTATAGCTAATTGTTTCTGTATCTCTTTCTTTATCTCCTAGTATTAAAGTATAAGGTATTTTAGATATAACACTTTCTCTCATTTTATAGCTTAATTTTTCACTTCTATCATCAAGAGATACTCTAAAGTTATTTTCATCTAGAATATCCTTTATTTTATTTGCATATTCTAAATGATATTCATTATTTACTGGTATTATATTAATTTGAGTTGGACTTAACCATAATGGTAAATTACCTTTTGTTTCTTCTAATATAAATGCCATAAATCTATCAAGTGAACCTAAAATTGCTCTATGAAGTACTACTGGAGTTTTCTTTTCTCCATCTTTGTCTACATATTTTAAATCAAATTTCATAGGTAAGCAGAAATCTAATTGACAAGTAGAAAGAGTGTATTCATTACCTACAGCTGGTTTTACGGTTACATCAAGTTTTGGTCCATAAAATGCAGCTTCTCCAATTTCTTCAGTGTACTCTATTCCAAGTTCATTTAATACAGCTCTAAGTTCATTTTCAGCTTTATCCCACATTTCATCATCATCGTGATATTTTTCTTTATCATTTTTATCTCTCAAAGATAAAACACATCTATAATTTTTAATACCAAAGTCTTTATATACATCAAATATTAAATCAACTACTCTTTTAAATTCATCTTTAATTTGTTCAGCCGTTACGAATAAGTGGGCATCATTTTGACAAAAATGTCTTCCTCTTTCTATTCCTTTAACAGCACCACTTGCTTCAAATCTAAAGTCATGTGCTATTTCACCTATTCTGATTGGTAAATCTTTATATGATCGTAATTTATTAGCATAAATCATCATATGATGAGGACAATTCATTGGTCTTAATACAAATGATTCACCCTCAACTTCCATAGCTGGAAACATATTATCTTTATAGTGATCCCAGTGACCTGATGTTTTATATAAATCAACTGTACCAACACATGGAGTTAATACATGCATGTAGCCTAGTTTTTTCTCTTTATTTTTAATATAATTTTCTAATTCTTCCCATATAATATAACCATTTGGCAAATACATAGGCATACCTTTTCCAACTAAATCATCACTCATAAATAGTTCCATATCTTTACCTATTTTTCTATGATCTCTTAGTTTTGCATCTTCTAATTCTTTTAAATATTCATCTAAATCTTCTTCATTTTCAAAACATACACCATATATTCTTTGAAGCATTTTATTTTTAGCATCATTTTTCCAATATGCTCCGCTTACTTTTAATAATTTAAAATATTTTATTTCTTTAGTAGATGAAACATGAGGGCCTCTACATAAATCAATAAAATCATCTTGCTTATATGCACTAATTATAGTATCTTTTTCATCCATTCTACTAATTAAATCTAATTTATATTCATCATTTTTAAACATATCAAGAGCGGCTTTTTTACTAAGTTCCATTCTCTTAATTAATTTATTACTCTTAGATATCTTTTTCATTTCTTTTTCTATTTTAGGTAAATCATCTTCTGTAATAGTAACATCTCCAAGATCAATATCATAATAAAATCCTTCTTCAATTACTGGACCTACCCAAAATTTAGCGGCTGGATATAAGTGTTTAACAGCATGAGCAAGTAAATGAGCACAACTATGATTTAAAGTATTCAATTTTTCATCATTTTTAATTTCTTTCATTTAATCCTCCATTTTTTTATAATCTATTTTTACTCTTTTATATTTTTTAGTTATCTCTATTCCTCTTTTATTTAATTCTCTTCTTGCACATACTTGGTTTCTATTTGAATTAAATTTTCTTACAAGTAAACATCTAAGTTCATATATACTCATACTAGTATAATCATATACAGTATCATCAACTGGTTTTACTTTTTCTTCTTCCCTAGTAACACTCATTATTGTATAGTCTTCTTTTGAAATGTTTGGAACAATATAAGGAATTGCTGATTTTCCATCATATACCATAAGTACTTTACCACTATATAGAAGTTCTGGATTATCTAAAACAACTTCAAATGATGTCCTTTTTAAATTAGGAAATAAAACTTCTACATCTTCATGAGTAAGTTTCTTTAAATCTTTTCCTTCTACACAAGCATATCTTGATAAAAATTTTGATAAACTAATAAAATTATCTTTCATAACTTTCCCCCCTTAGAACAATAAAAAAGGAATGATACAAGGAGTCAATAAGACGGTACCATCCTAAATTTCACTTAATTTAGTTTTATAACGATAACTAATCGTAGGTTATTGGCCTCTTTAAATTGGGAGTAATTATTAAATACTATTTTAGTTTACACCAACCACTAAATCTCTTTGATAGTTAATTTAATAACCATATCCAATTACTAATTTATATAAATGTTATCACAAATCAATGATTTATGCAACATCTTTTTCTAATTTATAATTCATATTTTGCTTTTTCATTTTACTTAATTCAATGATTTTTTCTTTTAATATATCTAATTCTTCACTATCAAGTTCTGCGATTGCTTTAGAAATATCTTCTTTAGTAACGGCTTCTTTAACCATAACATGTTCTACTATTTCATTTTCATCTTTAAAAGGTGTAATTTCTAAATTATTTTCTTTTTCAGTTTCTCTTTTAATATATTCAATTGGTGTTTCAAATGGATCAAATATTTTTATATCATTTTTTCTAGCCACATATTTTTCAGGTTTTTCATAAAATATTTGTTTTCCTTTAAAAATACTATAATCAGTATTTAACTCTTCATTTTCATCTTTTGATATATTTTCATCTTTTATATTAATATCATTTTTACTTATATATTTACCTGTTTTAAGTTCATTTTCTATTTCATTATCAATTGCATTTTTATTTGATAATAAAGATAATGCTTTAGTAAAATAATAAAGCGGAATAAATGATCGTAAAATTGTTGATAAAATTTCACTAAAATCATACAAACTATTATTATTTTTTTGAACATAACCTTTATCGTATATTCTTTTTCTTACAATTTTATTTACTGATTCAATTACTGTTATGCCATATGCAGTAGATAATAATTGTATAATTATGCATACTATTAAAAACTCTTTCATTTTTTACTCCCCCTTTAATAGTGATATATATTATATCAAAAATAGTCATATAAGTCAATTTCTTTTATCTTTACTTATTAATTTTTCTTCTATAGTTAAATATTTAATTCTTTCAATTATTCTTCTACTTTTAATTTCATCTATACCTTTAGCCGTTTCTGATAATACTGTATCTAATTCATCTATTGTATAATTAGATGTAAAAAATGTAGTTAAATCATTATCCATTCTATATTGAAGAATAACACTTAGTACTTCATCTCTTGCCCATGTACTATTATTTTCAGCACCAATATCATCTAAAAGTAGAATATCACAAAGCATTATTTCATCTAACACTTCATCATAATTATTTTCATTAAATGATTGCTTTAATCTTCTTAAAAGTGTTGGATAATGTACATTTACACATATAAATCCTTTATTAGAAAGTTCATTTAATACCGCACTTAATATATATGATTTACCACTACCAAAAGATCCACTTAAATAAAGACCTTTAACTTTTTCATGATTAATTTTTTTATTTAAAAACTCTTTTATATATTTTAAAATATTACTTCTTTCTTTTTCATTAATTAAATCACTAAGTGATGAGGTTTGAAGAACTTTAGGAGTATCAAAAAATATTGTTTTATTATCTCTTTCCTTTAGTTTGTTTTCTTCTTTTTGATATTTACAAGGTTTATATACAAATTCTAAATAATCATTTTCTTTAATAGGATAATATACATGCCCTTCTATTTCATTTTTACACATGTTAAGACTTTTACATTTAGAGCAATTTTTAAGTTCACATGCTGTACTTTCTAATTTAGTCGTATATTTCATTAATATCTCATCTTTTGTTTTTAAGCTATTACAAAGTTTTTTAAAAGTTTCATCTTTAGATGATAATATAAATTCTTTTCTTAAATCATCATTTATTTCTTTTTTACTTTTTTTAATAAAACTATTAATCATTTTCTAAACTCCTCTATAAAACTTTTAAATTCACTATCATCACTAAGTTCTTCATCTTCTATTTTCTCATTAAACCATTCTGGTACTACTTTAGTTTTCTTTTTTGCTTTTTCTTCTACTTTAAATTTCTTTTTATGTTCTTTTTCTGCCATAGCCATAGCTTCACTAGCTGTTTCTATATTACTTCTTTTCCATTGACCCGCGATAGTTTCAACATAACTAGTTACTAATTTATTATTATTTGTTTTTAATGTATAGTCAATTAAAACATTTACTACAGCTGGATTTAATTTTAAATCTATAAGTAAATTTTCTAATAATTTCATATCTCTTTGAGTAGGTTTAACTCCTCTATATTTAGCTTTTAAGAACTCATATGGACTATAACTTTCAAATACTTTAATAATTCTTCCTTTTTTAGTATTGTCTCCACTAGCACTTTTTAAATATTCAGGTTGACTTTTAAAAAGTAGACTTGGAAGACGATTATCATTATTAAATTGATAATAATTTCTTGTGTTTTTTCTTAATTCTTCTTTATCAATATTTCCTTTTTCAGTTAAGGATGCTCTTATAATATCTGCCATTGTGACTGGATCTATTTCATATAGAAATGATAAATTTATTATTAAATCTTTCATTGATTTGTTTAAACATTTTGGATTAAACATTTCTTTTGGTAATGATGATAAAATAATATCAAAATCATAATCTAATTCATACTTTAATAATAATTTATTTTTTGATATAACTTCTTCATTACCCAGTTCAAATGTAGTATAATTTCTACTTTTAAATACGGTATCAAAACTAGCAGTTACTTCTTCATAGTCTTTAAGAGATATATGTGGTAATTTAAAGAAATCAAGTAATCTATTATATTCACTCTTACCTACATTATTATATAAAACAATATTAAATATTGGATGAGAGAAAAATTCACTTGCTGAAACAGGACTATATAATTCATAAACATAAGAATTTATCTCTCCCTTATGATAATATGTTTTTAAAAGACCAATTCCTTCTAACTTTAATCTTGCTTCTTTTAAATTATCAAGTGACATAGACATACTAGTCATTAAATGGTGATGTGTAAGTTCACTTGAAATATATGTATTATTTGTTTCACTTTGTAATTTTAAATATAATGATACCGCGGTAGTACCAATTATAGGCATATAAAGCATATTTAATATAAATTTATCTCTTTCTTCAAGTAAACTTTTATCTATAACTTGATATATATCTGCTGGATATAATGCTATATTTTTCATATCACTTCACCAAATATAATTTTATCAAATACATAAGATAATGTCTATTTTATAATTAAAAAACTTTTAATTTATTAATAATATTGATAAAATATTAAATGTGGTGATTTAAATGGAACTATTACAAAATAAATTAAGACCTGAGAAACTTAAAGATGTTTTAGGTCAAGAACATTTAATTGGTAAAGGTAAAGTTTTAACTAATTTGGTTAAAGAAAAAAAGCTATTTAATATTATATTTTATGGAAGAAGTGGTATTGGTAAAACTACAATAGCACTTGCTTTAATGAATGAATTTAATTTAAGATATAGAATGTTAAATGCCACAATTAACTCTAAAAAAGATTTTGAAGTTGTAATTGAAGAAGCTAAACTTTATAATGGTATAATTTTAATAGTAGATGAAATTCATAGAATGAATAAAGATAAACAAGATATATTACTTTCATATATTGAAAGTGGACTTATTACATTAATTGGGCTAACTAATTCAAATCCATATCACTCTATTAATCAAGCTATTAGAAGTAGATGTCAATTATTAGAATTACATTCACTTACTGAAAGTGATATTGAAAAAGGAATAAAAAGAGTAAAAGAAGTATTAACTGATATTAAAATGGATAATAAAACAATTAAATATATTGCTCATTTATCTGATGGAGATATTAGATATGCATATAATTTAATTGAATTTGTTTATTATGGTTTTAATAAAGAAATTACTATTGAAAATATAAATGAAGTTAATAGTAAACCATCATTTTTCACAGATAAAAATGAAGATGGACATTATGATATGTTATCAGCTTTTCAAAAAAGTATTAGAGGAAGTGATGTTGATGCTGCTCTTCACTACTTAGCAAGATTAATTGTATCAGGAGATTATGATTCAATTTATAGAAGAATGATAGTAATTGCATATGAAGATATTGGTCTTGCAAATCCTGGTATTGGTCCTAAAGTAATTGCTGCTATTGAAGCTAGTGAAAGAGTTGGATACCCAGAACTTGTAAAACCACTTAGTGTAGTTGTAATTGAAATGGCATTAAGTCCTAAATCAAATTCAGCAGATGCATCAATTAATTCTGCTATTAATGATATAATGTCTGGTAATGTTGGAAGAATACCAGAACATATAAGAACAACTAGTCCAAACTATAAATATCCACATAACTATCCTAATTATTGGGTAGATCAACAATATTTACCAGATAATTTAAAAGGAAGAAAATACTATAGTCCTAGAAAAAATAAATTTGAAACTGAAATGTATAATTTTAATCAAAAAATAAAACAATCAAAATAAAAAATATTGCATATAAAACATTTGTTTGCTATAATTTTAAT
>CANRBS010000058.1 GCA_947628895.1 uncultured Bacilli bacterium | reverse complement strand
AATTTTCTTTTTTATGCTTTTTTATTTTATTTTTCTCTTTTTTATTTCCTTGAACTTTCCTATAAGATAAAAAAAGAAGTCACTATTTAGCAACTTCTTCTGCTCTTGTTTCTCTAATTACAACGACTTTTATAGTTCCTGGATACTGCATAGTATCTTCAATCTTATCTTTAATTTGTCTTGCAATTTTATAACTTGTAACATCATCAATCTCTTCTGGTTTAACAACTACTCTTAATTCTCTACCTGCTTGCATTGCAAATGTTTTATCAACACCTTCAATTTCATTACCAATTGCTTCTAATTCTTCAAGTCTCTTAACATAATTTTCTAAAGAATCATTTCTAGCTCCTGGTCTTGCAGCACTTAGAGTATCAGCAATTGCAACAAGCTCAGAGATGACGAATTCACTCTTTTTATCTCCATGGTGTGATTCAATTGCATTTATTACAACTTTATCTTCACCATATTTTTTAGCAATATCAGCACCTATTTCAACATGGCTTCCTTCTACTTCAAAATCAATAGCTTTACCTATATCATGTAGAAGTCCTGCTCTTTTAGCAAGTGTTGCATTTTCTCCAAGTTCACTAGCCATAAGTCCTGCTAAATGTGCAACTTCTAAACTATGAGCTAAAGCATCTTGTCCATAACTTGTTCTAAATGCAAGTTTTCCAATTAATTCTACAAGTTCAGGATCAACCTTAGATATACCAAGTTCAAATAATGCTTCTTCACCTTTTTCTCTTATAATCTTTTTGTAGTCTTCACAAACTTTGTCGTAAAGTTCTTCAATTCTAGCTGGGTGAATTCTTCCATCCTTAATTAATGTTTCTAATGTAACTTTTGCTATTTGACGTCTTAATGGGTCAAAAGAAGATAATACTATAACTTCTGGTGTGTCATCAATGATTAAATCAACACCTGTTACAGCTTCAATTGTTCTAATATTTCTTCCTTCTCTACCAATTATTCTTCCTTTCATTTCATCATTAGGAAGTTCAACTGTACTAACTGTTTGTTCACTAGTAACATCATTTGAATATCTTTGCATGCTTGAAACAATGATTTCTTTTGCTTTTTTGTCTGCTTCTAACTTAGCAGTGTCTTCTCTATCTTTCAAATATATAGCAATTTCCTTGTTCATTTCTTCTTCTACTTTTTTCATAACAAGGTCTTTTGCTTTTTCCTTTGAAAAACCAGAGATTTTCTCTAAAAGGGCAATTTGCTCTTTTAATATACTCTCCATTTTTGCATCTTTTTCTTGAATTTCTTTTTGTTTTGCTAATAAATCTTTATCTTTTTCTTCTAAGTTTCTTTCTCTTTCTGATAATAATTCATCACGCTTATCTAAACTTTTTTCTCTGTTATCAATTCGTTGATTAAGTTCGTTTAGTTCTTGCTTTTTTTCTTTTATTTCAGCTTCAGTTTGATTTTTTAACTTATAACTTTCTTCTTTTAATTCTAAAATGCCATCTCTTTTAGCTTTTTCTGCTTCTTTCTTGGCATCTTGAATTAATTTATCAGCTTCTTTTTGTGCAGCACTTACTTTTAATTTATTGATTATAACCATTATAAATGCGCCAACAAATAATCCAACTACTACAAGCAAAATGGAGAAAACTGTGTCATTCATAATTTTTCCTCCATTATCTCTCTTTCTAGAAGCATAAATTTACTTCTAATATTATTTTAAAATTTTATAAAGTTATTGTCAACTTATAAATGTTAATTTTACTTATTGTGAATGTAAAAAACTAAGCTTCAATTTGTGATAGCTTAGTTTTAAATATTAAATTTTAATAAATTATATTAATTAAATTTTAAGAATTTTGTACTCTTACAATTTTCTTTTTTCTTCTTTTGCGGATTTTCTTTACTTTATAGGCTCTTATAAATAGTAGTAAAACTAATACTATAATTATTACATACCATTTGTTTATCCATAAAAATGAAAGTAAACTAAATTTTAATGTTTCTTCATATATTAAATCAAATTCATTTAATTTTTTATTTTCATAATTTATTGTGATTTTTCCTAAATTAGTACCTTTTTTAGTGAAATATGAAATTTCATTTAATCCTTTATAGTCATATTTTACTTTTGATTTGTCAAAATCATTTTTTAAGTATTCTTCTAATTTTACATTTGCATGAATTCCTATTTCTTTTTCTTTTGCATATTTAGTTTTAAGTGAAACTACTATATCATCTTTATCAACTATTGTTTTATAACCATAATTATTATTAAAATAATTATATACTTTTACATGATCTTGGATGTGTGCAGATGAATTATTGTAAGCATTTAATGTGATTAATAAGTAGTCTACATTATCAAGAGTTGCAGTTGATGCTAGACAATATCCTGCTGCATTTATATATCCTGTTTTTGCTCCCGTGATAAAAGAAATATCTTGATTTAATGTTTTATTATAATGCTTAATTGTACTAGTTATTTTTTTACCACTTGTAAGTGTATAATCTTGTGGAGTAAATACGGCTTTAAATTTTTCATTTTTAAGAGCATAGATTAATATTTGTGAAACATCATATGCTGTACTATAATTTTCTTCATCAAATAAACCTACTACATTGGCAAAGTGAGTATTTTTTAAATTTAATTCTTTAACTTTATTATTCATAAGTTCTATGAATTTACTTTTAGAGCCTGAAATTGATATAGCAAGTGCATTTACAGCATCTGCTCCACTAGATATCATTGCTCCATAAAGTAAATCATCATAAGTAACTTTTTCGCCTTCCTTAAAGCCTACTACAGTAACATCCCAATCAATGTCTTTTAACATATCGTTAGTTATTGTGACTTTTTTATCGTAGTCATCAATATTTTCTATAGCTACTAGTACTGTCATAATTTTAGTAAGACTTGCTATATATGCTTTTTTATTCTCATCTTTTTTTAGTAGAACTTCATTTTCATTCATATTATAAAGTATATATTTTTCACTATTTAAGTTTAAATTTATTTCATCAGCATGTACTATTTGAAAAAATACTTGTAAGGATATGATAAGTCCAAATAATATTTTATTTATCTTTTTTTGCATAATGTTTCTTCGCTTCCATCATAAAATCTGTTATTTGTGTTTCAATTTCAACAGCACCTTCTGGATCAATATTTGATAAATAAATATTTTCTTTCATAGTGTCTATTTCAATATCACTCCAAATTAAATTTTTAGTAACTTTTAAATCGTTATACATATCTGGTGTTACTGCTGTAAAAAAATACCCCCATAATAATCTTTTTTGACCTATCATTATTCTTTTGTTAGTAAGTGCCATTACACATGAATTAATTATAGTAAGTGAACTTGTATTTTTTTGACCACAAAAAACAAATAAAACTTTTTCATCTGGATTTAAATGCATATCAATAATTTCAGAATGTTTTTTTGTTCTAAAAGCAACTGTTTTTGGATATTTACTTTTGAACTCTTTTAATTGCTGATAGACTTTGCTCATTTTTTACCTCTTTTCTATATTTTTTTGCTTATGGTGCTATAAACCAACCTTATATATTTTATTCTTTTTTAATATAATGCCTTTATATGTTACATATTTTTTATAATATTTTTAATTATATCATTTATTGATTCAATTACAAAATTATAGTTATTTCTATTAAATTCACCTAATATTTCATCTATATCACTATTTATTCTAGCAATAACTTCTTTATTTAAATTATTATTATCATAAACATATATTATAGAATTAATATATTCTATAAAATTTGAAGATATTTTGTTAGTAAGAAATGTTTTATTTTTTGCCGCTATTTTTTCTATAAATCCCATGGTGGATTTCTTTATAATATCAGTATTAGTATTACTTTCAACATATTTTTGAATAATTTTTTCATAATTAGAAAGCAATTTAACATAGTTATCAAGTATTTCAACATTTGAATCATTCATATGATTTATTAAATTTTCTTCCATATTCTTTTTAATAATATTCTTATTAATTGGGATTTTATATTTTTCAAAAATATGAGTAAGTCGCATTACTAATCTATTTTCAAAAGCAACAAATAAAAAATTATTATCTTCAATAATATTTTTTTCATTTTCTCTAATTTTTTCTATTACACTATTCATGTATTAATTATAACACAATAAATAAGTATTAACATTTATTTGATAGTAAATTAACATATACTTTACTATTTATTTTAAAAAAAATATGTCAATTAAAAAATCCTAATTACAATTTTTATAATTAGGATTGATTTTTTATTTTATTCAGTTCTAAGTGCAACTACTGGATCTTGTTTAGAAGCTTTCTTAGATGGTATTAAACCACCAATTAAAGTTAATATAACACTTAGAGTTATTAGTATTGCACTTGCTCCTACTGATATAGTAGCACTTAAATTTAAATTATTTGTAAGAGAATGAATTATTGAATTTATTATTGGTATTAATAATAAAGTTACTCCAATTCCCATAAATCCTGAAAGTAAACCTACAATAAATGTTTCTGCATTGAATATTGAAGATATATTTCTCTTTGATGCACCTATTGCTCTTAATATACCTATTTCTTTTGTTCTTTCAAGTACAGAAATGTAAGTAATTATACCAATCATTATTGAAGATACAACTAATGAAACTGATACAAAAGCAATTAACACATAGCTTACACTATTAACAATCTTTTTAACAGATGACATTAATAGTCCTGTAGCATCTGTATATTTTATAACTTTTTCTTCATCATCTCCCATATCATCATTGTATTTATCAATAAAGTCTAAGAAGTATTCTTTTGAGTCAAAACTATTAAAGTAAAATGCTATTGAAGATGGATCATCTTTTGATTGATAACCTAATGAAATTAAATTTGATTTAGCACTACTTCCATCATCTTCACTTATCATAGCACTCATAATTCTTCTTAGCTCATCTTCACTTAAATCAAATTTGAATGCTTTAGCTATTTTATCTGGGTCTACATCAAATGCATTAGCAAGGCTTCCCATTAATTTTCCAGATAACTCACCCACTTCTGTCAATATTGTTTTTTGCATAACAGCTTCAGTCATGTTTTGAGCTAAAGTTTGAGATGCTGTTACTACTACAGCTTGAGTCACAAATCCATTAATTGTTGTATCAATCATTGCTTCTACTATTATTGCACCTTTATTATTTTCATCAGTTGTAACAGATGAATCTTGTTGATTATATGCAATTATGTATCCTTTTAATAATCCAGAAAGTAATGTTTGATATGTATTTGTAAAAACATTTGCAGGAATTACATATTTACTTTCTAAATTAGATATTAATTTAACATTTTCTTGTTTCTTTAAGAATTCTGTGACAATTGAATCTACATCATTAGTGTAAATAACAGGTAAATCTACATTTAGCATAGGATTTTTTATTGTATTCTTTGGAGATTTGATATAGTCGTTAAATAAATTTTTTGCAAGTGTTTGAAGTGTAGAATCAAAATCCTTTTTAGCTGGTGTAATATCAGCTGTGATAGATTCAGATATTTGTGTCATGTAGTTTGTTGTCATAGATTTAATTTGATTTTCATCTAATTTTATATTGAATGCACTTTCTAACATTTCATTATCAACTGTGATTAAATCTTCAAATTCCATTTTATTTTGATTTTGTTCTTCTTTTTCTTCAAATTTTATATTTGAAAATACATCAACATCTTTATTTTCTAATTGTTTTTTTACGATTTCTGTTTTTGAAGCATAATCAGAAATGTAATCTATTAATTCTGATGTGTAAGCAACTCCAGGAGTAAGTGCCATTGATGTTACCCCATCTTTTGCTGAAACTACACCTACTATTTTTATTTTTACTGCTTTGTCATAAAGATTATTCATATAATCTTCATCTTCTGACATATCTTCATAGATTTTATATTTTTCATTATATTTATATGTATCTGCTTGATTTAATAATCTTAAATCTATATTCATTAAATCATCATATGTAAGTTCAAGAGGTTCATTATTAATATCTATTTTTTCTCCTGACATAGATTTAGTAATTATATCATACAATTCTTCAATATCTCTAAGTCCTAAAAAGTATACTAATAAATCTGATATACTATTGGCATCTGGTAATACTATAACCATTTCATTATATTTAGTTGGCCATCTACCAGCAAGTACATTGTATTGCTCATCTAAAGATTTTTGATCATCTAACATTTGTGAAAAAATACTTGCATAAGATGAATACATATTTGAAACTCCAGAATTTCCATACATTGTAGAAAACATTGAATTAGGATTTATTTTTGCTAATTTATTTTTTGAATTTTTTGTATAAATAAGTGGATCTATACTATATCCATATTTTATTGTTGAAATGTGTTTATTTAGTTGTTTTTCGTGTGCTTCTAAATATTTTTTAAAGTTAGTTAAGTCATTTGTACTTAAGCTAGAAAACATTGAAGTAACAAATTGTTGTTCTTTTACTACTCCTTCTTTTACATCACTATTATCGTTTGTACCAACCATTGAAAGTAACATTGTAGTCATATCTGCTGTTTCTGATGTAATAGTAAGTGGATATGAAGATAATGTATCTTCTTGTAATTTGTCTATATAATTTTGAAATCCTGTTGATAAAGATAATATTAATGCAATGCCTATAATTCCAATTGAACCAGCAAATGACACTAAAATTGTTCTTGCTTTCTTTGTCATTAAATTATTAAAAGATAGAGAAAGTGCTGTTAAAAATGACATAGAAGTCTTTTTTGTTTTTGAATTTTGAATAATATCTTCTGCTTCTTCAGTCTCTGTATATGGGTTTGTATCTGATGTGATTTTTCCATCTTTTAAAGTAATTATTCTATTTGAGTATTCTTTTGCTAAGTCAGGATTATGAGTAACCATTATTACTAACTTATTGTTAGAAATTTTCTTTAATATATTCATAATTTGTACACTAGTATCAGAATCAAGTGCACCAGTTGGCTCATCTGCAAGTAATATATCTGGATCATTTACAAGAGCTCTTGCAATAGCAACTCTTTGCATTTGACCACCAGATAATTGATTTGGTTTTTTATTCATATGATCTTTAAGCCCTACTTCAGTTAATGCTTTTTTTGCTCTTGAAACTCCTTCTTTTTTTGAAATACCAGACAATGTTAAAGCAAGTACTACATTTTGAAGTACTGTTTGATGTGAAATCAAATTATAGCTTTGAAATACAAAACCTATTCTATGATTTCTATAACTATCCCAATTTGAATCTTTATATTTTTTAGTGGATACATTATTTATAATTAAATCTCCACTTGTATATTTATCTAATCCCCCAATAATGTTTAATAAAGTAGTTTTTCCTGAACCACTAGGTCCTAATATTGAGGCAAATTCGCTCTTTCTAAAGCTTACACTTACATTGTCAAGTGCTTTTTGTTTTATATTTCCTGTTTCATAAACTTTAGTAATCTTCTTTAGCTCTAGCAATTTAGCTCCCTTCTTTCTAAAAAAACTCCTTAAAATTCTGCTTTATATTCTACCATATTTTTTATAGTTATTCTACATTATTTTATAATTTTATAACTTTTTTAGTAACTATTCAGACCTAAAAAGATAGAAAAAAAGAAATCTATCTTTTTTTAATGTTGATAAGTATAGAAAT
>CANRBS010000057.1 GCA_947628895.1 uncultured Bacilli bacterium | reverse complement strand
TAAATGAAAATTTTGATAGAAAATATAATATAAGTAGTTTGCTTGAAATATGTGATACTGTCATTGAAAAAATAAAAGAAAAGTACCCTTGGGGTTATTCGTTAGCTTATTATTTGTCTGCTAAATATACATGTCATCCATCTTATGTTTTATATTTGTTAAATAAAAAAATGCTAAATAATAGTGATATAAATCAAGTATTGCAAATGATAAGTAAGGAAAAAATTACAGAATATGATAAAGAATATATTGAAGAATTATACTTAACTTACAATCAACAAAGTATTGATGATAGTAATACATATAAAATGTTAGAAAAATTACTTAAAGATAAAAATATAGTTTTAATTGGCCCTGGTCAAACAATTGTAGAATATCACAATAAAATAAAAGATTATATTGATAAAAATAACTGTTTTGTAATAAATGTTAATAATCCTAATTTATTTAATTGTGATGCAGTTTTTTATAGTAATAAAAAAAGATACTATTCATTATATGAACATAAAGAAAATAAAATAGAACTTATAACTTCTAATATAACTACTAAAGAAAAAGAAAATAGATTTATTTTTGACTATAATAATTCTTTATCTCGCAAAAGTAGCATATCAGATTCAGCAGTGTTAATTTTGTTGTCTATTTTAGAAAGATTAAAAATTAAACAAATAGTTTTGGCTGGTTTTGATGGTTATAGTATTGATAAAGAAAATTATTATGATAACAATATAGAATATTTATTGGATAAAAATTATCTTATTGATTTAAATAAAACTATGGAAGACAATATAAAAATATATCAAAAAAGTATGAAAATAAAAACTATAACACCGTCTAAAAATATAAAGGAGATGATTAAATGAAGGTAGTTGCAGTTATACCAGCAAGATATGAATCATCTAGATTTCCTGGTAAACCAATTGTTGATATATGTGGTAAGCCAATGATTTGGTGGGTATGTAATCAAGCAATGAAAGCCAAAGGAATTGATGAAGTTTATGTTGCTACAGATGATGATAGAATAGTAAAGGAATGTGAAAAATATAACATAAAAGCGGTAATGACATCCAAAAATAATCCAACTCATTTAGATAGATTATATGAATTCTCTACCAAAGTAGATGCGGATTTTTATATCAATATAAATGGAGATGAACCTTTGATAGAAAGTTCTTGTATAGAAGATTTAATTCCCAAAGAAGAGGTTGATTCAAGTAGTAGTTATGCTGCTAATGGGATGATGATTTTAACTAGTCCAATTGACGCATTTGATTCATCCAAAATAAAAATAGCAACTGATATGCAAGGATACGGATTATATATGTCAAGAACACCCATTCCTTTTCCTAAGGGGAGATCAGATTATGAATTAAAAAAATTTGTTGGTGTTCAGTGTTTCACGAAAAAAGCTTTAGAATTTTGCCATAATACAAAAAGAGGTTATTTAGAAAGTATCGAAGATATAGATGAATATAGATTTATAGAAAATGGCCACAAATTGTTGTTTGTAATGACTAATGCTACAACTTTATCTGTTGACACTAAAAAAGATTTGGAGAAAGTAAGAAAAATAATGGAGGAAAAACTAAATAAATGAAGCAATTAAAAATGCTAGTTTTAGATGTTGATGGAACTTTAACTGATGGAAAAATTTATATGGGAGTAAATGGTGAATTATTTAAAGCATTTAATTGTCATGATGCCGTTGCTTTAAGAAAATTGCCAAATATGGGAATTGAAACAATTATTATTACTGGTAGAGAATCCAAAATAGTTTTAAATAGAGCAAAAGAAATGAATATAACTGAAGTATATCAAAATGTAACTAACAAAAAGAATAAATTGGATGATATTGTTGCTTCTAAAAATTTAACTTATCAAGATGTTGGTTTTATTGGCGATGATGAAAATGATTATGAGGCTATGAAGGAATGTGGATTTAAAGCTTGTCCTAATGATGCATCGGATAAAATTAAAAAAATAGTCGATTATATTTCACCAAAAAAATGTAATGAAGCAGCAGTAAGAGAAATTATTGAAAGCAATATTTTTAATTTAAGGGGGTAATTTTGTTTGGATAAAATAAAAAACGTTTATAATTGTATTTTTAATTCTGATTATATGATAAATGATACTATAAAAGTTTTAAAATTACGTAAGAAAATATTAAATAGTCGTAATAATATTTTTTCTAAAATAATAAAAAAATTCAGGGAAAAAAAATACAATAAAATATGTCATAAAAACTGTTCATTTATTCCTTTAGGAGTAAAATTTAAAGAAGAAGGGAATGTCTGTTTTCCTCATGGTATAAGTGGAATTTTTATATCTGGTGGTGCAGAAATAGGTAAAAATTGTACTATATTTCAACAAGTTACTATTGGAAGTAATACTTTAAATGATAGTAAGAAATGTGGTATTCCAATTATTGGTGATAATGTTTTTATCGGTGCTGGTGCTAAAATTATTGGTAATGTAAAAATAGGAAATAATGTTAGAATTGGGGCGGGAGCTGTTGTTGTAGAAGATGTCTGTGATAATGCTACTGTAGTTTTACAAAATAGTAAAATAATCCATCATAAAAATAAAAAAATCAATAAATTTGTTAATTTAAATGAATTTTTAAAAGAAAGGTGAAATTATGGATAAAGATATAAATAAAAATCATTGGAATAATATCAAAGGGGTTATTGTATTTTTAATAGTTATGGGAGAAATGTTGTTGTTTTTTCAAAAAACTCCTAAAATAATTACTTTAACTAAAATGATTTATTTGTTTCATATTCCTATTTTAGCCTTTGTTTATGGTTTTTTATGTAAAAATGACGAAGAAAATAATAATAAACTATTTCTTTATTATATATTTGGCAATACAATTTTAATGTGGCTTTATTATTTACTGTATGGTACTTCATTTAACTTAATTGTTCCTTATTCTGCTATGGGATTATTTCTTTCATTTATCCTTTGGAAAACTGTTATTAAATACTGTAAATCTATAAAATTTTTGCTTCCATTTAGTTTCTTGGTATCTTTGCTTATAGGATTTTTTGGTGAAATAAATAATACTTTAGCTATTTCATTAACTATATGTTTTCTTCCTTTTTTCTTATTAGGATATAAGTTAAATAATGATTTAATAAATAAGTTTATAAAAAAAAGAAAAATATTTTTTTGGATAATAGGTTGTTTATTATCGATAATATTAGTGTTTTTCTTATTAAAATTAGCTAATCGTATTACTTTAGATGAAATGTTTATGTCCCCATATCAAGGAAGTAATTACTTAGTAAATCGTTTTTTAATCTTTGGGGAAGTTTTACTAATAATATTAGCCAGTATATTAGTAACTCCAAAATTTAAAATTCCTTTTTTAAATAATTTTGGAGAAAACTATTTATATATTTTATTATATCAAGGACCACTTGTTTTGATAGCAACAAAGTTAATCCCGACTACAGAAAACGGTATGGTTTACTTATTACTTACAATTTTATCAACTATTGTTATATGTTTTATTACTGGAAATAATATTGTTAAAAATTTAACTATAAAATTTTATAATTTTATTATTAACACTTTCAAAAATAAAAAAAGTTATATTTTATCAATTATCATTTTATCTATTATAATTATAACTTTATTTATTCCAATTACCAAAAATAATTTACTAGCAAATAGCAATAAGGATGTATTACTTGAGGTTATGGACAAAGAAGAAGAAGAAAAAATAAATAATTCAGTTTCTATTTTATTCGCTGGTGATTTAATTTTGTTAAAGGAGCAAGTAAGAAGAGGGTATAATGAACAAACAAAAAAATATGATTTTAATTCAATATTTGACTATACAAAAAAATATATTGAAAATGCCGATTTGGCTTTTGGTGTATTTGAGGGGCCAATGCCAGGTGAGAAAACTGGATACACAACAAGTGACTACGATGATGGAACAGAACTTCATTTAGGTTTTCCAGATGAATTTGGATATGCTGTTAAAAATACTGGTTTTGACTTAGTAACTTTAGCTAATAATCATATTTTAGATAAAGGAAGAGAAGCAGCTAATCGTACAATAGATGTATTAGATAAAATTGGTTTAGCACATGTTGGAGCATCTAAAAATAATGAAAGATCTTCTGTAATAATTGAAAAAGATGGACTAAAAATAGGTGTTTTAGCTTATACATATGGTTTTAATTACCATAGTGAAAAAGAAGCCTTAAAAGAAAATATTGCTCCTATTTTAGTAGATAAAAAAAGTTCAAATTTTTCTCAAGTGAAAAAACAAGTGGAAAATGATTTTAATAAATTAAAAGAAAAACATCCTGATGTTATTATTGTAATGCCACATATGGGAACTCAATTTTCTAATGAAAAAGATAGTTTTCAAAAAACTTGGGACGATATTTTTATTGAAAATGGTGCTAATATTATTTTAGGGGATCATACACATTCTGTTCAACCTATTGAATATGTGAAAAATAATAATGGTAAAAATGCTATTATAGTAAATTCACCAGGTAATTTTGTAAATTCTTATCAAGATTATTATGGCGATGCTAATGCAATGGTTGAAGTGTATATAAATAAAGATGATGCTAGTGTAATTGGTAGTTCCGTTATACCAATGTGGACTAATTCTCCATCAACAGGAAATTATCAAGCTTTACCAATTTATGAAATAATGAATAATCAAGAACTTAAAATGAGAATCAGTAATAATGATTTAAATAGAGTAAATGATGTATATAATTTAATAACAGAGGTTATGTTAAATAATAAATTATCAATAGATAATGTTGAAGAAAAGATGTATTTTAATGAGGATGGTTATAAAAGAAAAAAAGTAAAGCCATTAAAACTTACTGATGAACAAATGAATAGTGAATTATATAATAAAATTAAAAATGCAAATACAATAATGTTTATTGGGGATAGTATTACTGAAGGAAGTAAAAATGGTGGATACGCTTGGTATGAACCAATGATGAGTAATTTTGAAAATAAAAAAGTTATAAATGTTTCTAAAATTGCTTACACAGTAAAGCAAATAACCAATAAATATATTAAAAATATGCAGCAAGCGGATTTGTATGTTATTGCCATTGGGACAAATGATATAAGATATAGAAATAAAAAATATTGTGCCATGGATGAAAAAGCATATATTGAAGCATTAAAAAAGTTAGTAAGTAAAATACCTAATAAAGATACCGCTGAATTTGTTTTTATAGCACCTTGGTTATCTATGAGTAATGATACTTCCATCGATGAAAAACTAAAAAATAGTTTGATGAAAAAATATACTGAATATTTAAAAGATTTTTGTGATAAAAATGAATATTTATTTATCAATCCAAATATAGAATTAGAAGATGTATTAAATAAAGATGTTACTAATAAATATTTAGTTGATTTCATCCATCCTAATTCAAATAAAGGTATATATTTATATAGTAGTGCAGTGTTAAATGCTAGTTCATAATAAATAAGGAGGAATAAAAATGCGAAGTGCTAGAAGAAGAAAATTAAAAACATTTATGATTATAAGTATGATATTTGCAGTTATTAGTTTAATATCGTTGGGGGTATTTAGTTTTGTATTACTTAGTGTTGATGTATTACCAACTAAGTATTTAATAATTATTTATAGTGTTATTTTGATAATTTACTTTTTACTTTTCTTAGCGTCTTTTAAAGTTAAGAAAAAACCAGTAAAAATAATGTCTTATATTATGAGTACTTTACTTTCAATAGTATTTATAGTTGGTGCTATTTATTTAAATAATACTAATGACTTTTTAAAAAATACCCAAGTTAAAGATTATGATACTGTTGCTTATTCAGTTGTAACTTTAAAAGATAATAAGTATTCTAAAATAGATAATTTAAAAAATAAAACTATCAGTTATCTAAAAGATGATAATATTGATGAAGTTAAAAAAGACTTAGAAAGTAAAATTAAATATGAAGAAAAAATTGGGGAAAATTCTAATGATTTAGCCAATGATTTAATGGATAAAAAAATTGATGCCATTACTTTAGAAGATGGATATTTAGCCATGTTATCCGAAGAAATACCTGATTTTGAAAGTAAAACTAAAGTTATTTATACTTTTAAAGTTAAAATTAAAACTCATAAAGAAGAAGAGAAAAAAATTGATGTTCAAAATGATGCCTTTATTGTTTACATAAGTGGTATTGACCAATATGGAAGTGTAAAATCTGTAAGAGGTCGAAGTGATGTTAATCAATTAGCTATTATCAATCCAACTACTCACCATATTTTACTTTTAAATACTCCTAGAGATTATTATGTACAGTTAGCCGGTACTACTGGTTTAAAAGATAAATTAACTCATGCTGGTATATATGGTATTGATAAAAGTATTAAAACATTAGAAAACTTATATGATATTGACATTAGTTATTACTTTAGAGTTAACTTCAATTCTTTAATAAAACTTGTCGATACAATTGGAGGTATTGAGGTATATTCTGATACAGCCTTAACTTTACTTCATGATAGAAGTTATCATGTTAAAGTAGGTATGAATAAATTAAATGGAAAACAAGCCTTAGCGTATTCAAGAGAAAGATATGGTTATGCCTCAGGAGATAGACACAGAGGACAAAATCAACAAGATGTAATGAAAGCAATTATAAGTAAAGTAACATCATCAAAAGTAATAATAAGTAAATATAATAGTATTTTAAATTCTATGAAAGGATCATTCCAAACAGATATGCCAACTAAAACAATAACATCATTTATAAAAAAACAAGTAGATGAAATGCCAAGTTGGAAAATAGATACCTTTGCAGTAGATGGAACTGGAAGTAAACAACCAACATATAGTATGGGAAGTAAAACAAAATTATATGTTATGATTCCAAAAGAAAGTACTATAAAAACGGCTAAACAAAAGATAAAAGAAATTATGGAAGAAAATTAAGAAAGACAAGCAAATTGTCTTTTTTATTTTGAATTTATAAAGGAGGTTTTGCACCTTGATTTTTAAATATACTCATTAGTTATCCAAAATATAGAAAATGTTCTGTTTATGATCAAATTAATAATACAGTTATTATTGATAATTATAAAATCATCAATAAAAATCTTGCACATTTAGACGACATAATTTATAATAAAGATAAAGAAAAAGAGATTGCTTGGGAAAAAGCAGTCAAAGCTACCGCTTATGAAGAATTAGATAAACATTTAAAAATTATTTTATCTAAGGAAGAACAAGAACTATTTATAAGGGAGGTACAAAAATTGAATAGTGATAATTTTTTAAAAGAATATTGGGAAAATGAAGATGTCAATGAATATGTTAGACAAGCTGAAATTGCCCATGCCAAAGAAGAAGCAAAAAATGATACAGCCAATGAATTTATCAAAAATATGTTAAAGAAAAATTTAGATTTATCTACTATATCCGAAATATCTGGTAAATCTAAAGAAGAAATAAAAACATTACAA
Source organism: uncultured Bacilli bacterium (assembly GCA_947628895.1). Taxonomy (GTDB): domain Bacteria; phylum Bacillota_I; class Bacilli_A; order RF39; family UBA660; genus CAG-1000. The sequence goes on along the minus strand of CANRBS010000057.1, from coordinate 397 downwards.
AAACAACTAACCAATTAAAAATATTGAAAACCTTTAGTATTTAAATATTAAAGTTTTTTTTATGTATATTTAAAATATAGATTACTCCCCTACTTACTTTTTTAAAATCATAATAAAAAACTATATACTTTTTAGAAATAATGCTTTAAAATATAAAGTAGAAGGTAGCAACTTAGATGTTAGGAGTAAAATCAACAAAAAATTATGATAGAGTTACAATTTATGGAGATTAAGACAACTTAGACTATTTATATAATCAATCATTATTATTAAGGAGGAGTTTTATAAAATGAAAGGAAATGAAAAAAATAAAGATATACTATACATAGTTGTACCAGCTTATAATGAGGAGGAAAACATACTAAACGTAATTGAACAATGGTACCCTATAGTAGAA
>CANRBS010000056.1 GCA_947628895.1 uncultured Bacilli bacterium | reverse complement strand
AAAAATGAAGATAATATTTATAGTCAATTTGGATATAAAATTTTTGGACCATTATTGTTTGGCTTTACATCTTGGCTTCATAATGAATTAAGAAAAGACAAAATTGATAAAGTTTTTTTTCTTGCAAGGGATGCAAAAATAATTATGAAATCATATCAAATGCTGTATCCGAACAATCAAAAATTAAAATATTTAAATATATCAAGAAAATCAATTATATTGTCTGAATTGGATGATATATCTTCTTTTGAAGAACTATACAATAGATTAAAATCAACTTTAAAAAATACAGCAAAAGTAAATGATTTATATAATTTAATAAATATCAATTCACATTTATTTGAAAATAAATTGATAGCAGACCTTTTACCTTTTGAAAAAAAGGAGATATTTAAAAATATACAGTATAAATTAATAAAATATTCAAAAAAGCAAAAAGATTTATTTAACACTTATTTGAAACAAAACGATTTTAATGGAAAAGTTGCTTTAGTTGATATTGGCTGGAGAGGAACTACTCAATATTTACTCAGTAAGAAAAAGCAAGCTGAAAATATAAATGGATTTTATTTTGGAATAAATGCAGATAAAAATTTTGATGAGTATAAAAGCTTAGATAGAAATGGATATTTATTTGATGACTCAGTATACAATTCTAATCAAAGCGTTATTAGTTTAAATGTTGGATTATTTGAAAGCTTATTTTTAGCTCAAGAAGGAACCACTTTAGGTTATAAAGAAATAAATAAAAAAGTAATTCCTATATTTGATGAAGAACATACTTTAGAAAAAAATATTGTATTAATTCAAAAAGCAGCATTATCCTTTGTAAATGATATAAAAAGGAATAGTTTGGAAGATATTTTTTGTCACTTTAATCCTGATGTGTTTTTTTCGAATTTTAAATATATTGCTACTAAACCTCAAAATAAAATTATTAAAATGTTCAAAAACGTATCTTTTGAAGCTCACGATAAAAGAAATTTAGTAACAAGTAAATCAATTTTATATTATTTATTTCATATAAAAGAGTTTTTAATAGATTTTAATAATTCGTATTGTAAAATCATGTTTTTAAAAAATATATTTAAAATTCCCTTTCATTATTATAGTATTTTGGATTTTTTATATAAAAGGACAAAAATATAGAATTAACATAATTCAGTAAAATAAGGAGTGAGAGAGTTGTATAGAATCCTATTTATAGCAAATGAAATTCAAATTGGAGGTGCTACCAAAGAATTAATTCATTTAGCGAGTAATCTCAAAAGTGAATTTAAACCCATTATTTTGATGAATAAACTAGGTCCTCTATCAGAAATGTGCGAAAGATTAAATATAGAATATGCTGTTTTAAAATATAAAGCATTTTCAATTGGTGAAGGATCTACTAAAATGAAAAGAATAATAAAAAAATTGTTAGTTCCATTTTTAAAATTTGAATATCTTATGTGTAATAAAATTGCTTTATATAGAATTAAATACCTTATTGATATGGAAAAAATATCCTTGATTCATACAAATGTTAATCGTGACGATTTTGGAGCGTTATTAAGTAGAAAATATAATATACCACATGTTTGGCATTTAAGAGAATTTGGTGACAGTGATTATAAATGTTATTATTTTAGGAAGAATTATATTGACTTTATGAATAAAAATACTGAATCTTTCATAGCAATTTCTAAGGTTATACAAGAAAGTTTCATAAAAAAGGGAATTGATGCTAAAAAAATACCAGTAATTTATGATGGCATAAAAATTAACAAAGATTTTAATAAAAAAATCAATGATAATAAATTAAGAATTTTATTTATGGGAAACATTCAAGAGGCTAAAGGACAAATTGAATTGATAGAAGCATTACATTTATTACCTGTAAATGTATTAAATAATATATACGTTGATTTTTATGGTGCAGGAGGAAAGGATTATATTAAGTTTTTAAAGAGAAAAGTAAATGAATATAGTCTCAAAAATATTAAATTCAACGGATATACTCATGATATTGAAAAAATTATTAAGAATTATGATGTTGGTATAATGTGTTCCAAATCCGAAGCTTTTGGTCTAGTAACGATTGAATATATGACAAACAAATTAATTACAATCGTTCCAAATACTGGGGCATGTCCTGAACTAGTTACAAAAAATAGTGGTTTTATTTATGAACATGGTAATTATAAAAATTTAAGTGACATTATTTTTAAAATATATAATATGACACTAGAAGAAAAATATAATCTTTCTGAAAATAGTTTTGAAAGAGCCAAATTTTTTTCTTCTAAAAATAATGCTAGAAATATAGAAAAATTGTATGAGCAATTATTAGAATAAGGAGGCGATTCTAAAAATGTATAAATCAAAAATAAAACTTAAACACATATTTTATTTTAATTACTACATTTTACTTGCAGAACTTATGTTAAATAACATTAAATTTTTAGAATTACCTTTAAAGTATTTAAGTTATATTTCAATAATATCGCTATTTTTTTATATTATCATACATAGAGATTATGACAAAAAAACATTTTTAAAATTATTACTTTGTACATTATTAGTAATTATGGTGACATTTGTTTCTAAAAATAAGCAGTTATTTAAATTATTTACGCTATTAATCGCATTCAAAGATATTAATTTTGATGAATTTTTAAGTAAAGATTTTAAATATCGAATTTTTCTTTTAATAGTAGTTATATTTTCTAATTTTTTTGGATTATCTACTAACTATATTAAATATCGACTTGATGGTTCAGTTAGATATTCTCTAGGATTTTCACATCCAAATATTTTAGGACTTCATACTATAATTTTATGCTTAGAGTATATATACATTAATAGAAATAGAGAAAAGAAAAGATTAAGCTTATTTATAGTTTCTATTGCTACATTTTTATTTAATATTTTTATAACAGACAGTAGAATCTGTATAATTGTTTCTGCCCTATCATTGTTGTATTTATGCATAAAGAAAAAACAATTAGAAAAAATATATAAAATTATCCCTTTTTTTATAAAAAATATATATACAATTTTGTTTATAATTGTATTTATTCTTGCAATTAATTACTCTGAAAGTAACAGATTAATAAGTAAAATAAATGAATTATCATCTGCTAGATTACTTTGCGCAAAATATTATTTAAAGAATTCTAATATATATGCACTATTTGGTAATTATATTTCTAGATTACAAGATTTAAATAATCCTATGTTTTTACCACTTGATATTGGATACTTACATCTATTAATTAGATATGGATTAATTATTACAGTATTAATGCTTTATATGTATTATAAAGCACTTAAATATTTATTTAATAATAAGAATTATGAATTAATTTCTATTATGGTATTATTTGCATCATATTCTACAATGGAAGCTAATGCGATGATTGGTATATTTAATCCTTTTTTAATGTTACTATCAGTTTTTTTCTATGAAGTTAAAGATAAAGCTATTATCAAAGAAAAGAGGAATTTATGAAGAAAGTATTGCTAGTTACATGGATAAATGGAGAAAACTATGGGACTCTTTTGCAAATATATTGTTTACAAGAAATTTTAAAAAATATAAATAATTTTATTAATGTAAACTTAGAAGGTATGGATGTAAAAGTATTAAATTATGTAAAAAAAGAGAAATATAACTTAAAAGAAAAAATAGAAAGAGCAAAAAAAAGGAATGTTAAAGATAACATATATAATGTGTTAAATAAGTTGGAAGAAAGAAAATTACTTAATAAACTTTCCAGTAGGAAAAAGGTTTTTAATGAGTTTAGAGATAAAAATTTAAATTTATATCCTAATGAAATTATTTCTAATAAAAATGATTTGTACGATTTAAATGATTTTGATTTATACATTATAGGTAGTGATCAAATATGGAATCCAAAATTTCTTGACGATGTTTATTTGTTAGACTGGGTATCTAATAAAAAAAATAAAGTTTCTTATGCACCAAGTATATGCGTTGACAGTTTAACTGAAGATGAACTAAAAAAATATGAAAATTTAAAAAACTTTAAAAATATATCTGTAAGAGAATATACAAATTCTACAGCTCAAATAGAGAAATTTCTTAATAAAGATATTAGAGAAGTAGTTGATCCAGTTGTTTTATATGGAAGAGATGAATTGCTTAAATATTGTTTCGCTAAAAAATATGATAATTATTGCTTATCATATTTACTTGGAAAAAACGTTTCAACAAGAAAATACAGTGTTAACTTTGCCAAAAACAATAATTTAGAATTAAAATCGATTATTGCAGTTAATAGGTTCCATATATTAAGTGATAGTTGCTTATACAAATATTCTACTTGGGATATTGGACCATTAGAACTAATAAATTTGATTTATAATTCTAGTATTGTCATAACTGATTCCTTTCATATTTTAGTGATTTCAGTATTATTACATAAAAATTTTATAGTACTTGAAAGAGAAAATGATAATAATCAACAAAATAATAGAATAATAAAATTTCTAGAAAAAGTAGGATTAGAATACAAAATTAATCAAAAATATAAAAATATTGAAAATGCTTTTATAGATAAAAAAACATGGGCTAAAGTTGATAAAAAAATAGCAAAACTGAGAAAAGATTCATTTAAGTTTTTGATTGATTCATTAAGCAAAGATGCTTGAAAGAAGGTGAAGATTTTTTGAAAAAATATAAATATTTAATGAAAAATATAAGTATATTAACTATAAGTAATTTAGGAAGTAAGTTTTTAGTTTTTTTGCTAATTCCTCTATATACTAATGTTTTAACAACAAAAGAATATGGAGCCTTTGATTTTATTAATACTACTATTCTTTTCTTAATCCCTATCTTTACTTTAAATATCTCTGAAGCTTCTTTAAGATTTTTATTAGATAAAAAAAATAAGAAAAGTTCTGATATATGTAGTATAACATTTAAATTTTCATTATTTTCTATCATAATAATGGCAATATTATTAATTATTAACCATTATTTAAATATAATAAGTATTATTAATTTATACTTACCATATTTTATTATCTATTATACAATTTCTGTATTATATGTGATGTTGCAAAACGTGGCAAGGGGACTTTCAAAAATAAAAGAACTTGCTATTAGTGGAATTCTTAATTCAATTTTAGTTTTAAGTTTAAATATTAGCTTTTTAGTCTTTTTTAAATTGGGGTTAAAAGGATATTTTTTTGCAAACATTATTGCTGTCTTAATTACTGTGATATATCTATTAATAAAAACTAAATTCATCAGTTATATTAACTTAAAAATAACTAATAAATCTTTAGAAAAAGAAATGATAAAGTATAGTAAGCCTATGATGATTAATTCAGTAAGTTGGTGGATTAACAATGTTTCTGATAGATATATTGTAACCTACTTATGTGGTTTTGCTGCTAATGGTGTATATTCAATTGCCTATAAAGTTCCAGCAATTTTAGTAACATTTCAAGATATATTTACTCAGTCTTGGTGGATTAGTGCTATAAAAGAATTCGATAAAACTGATTCAGATAACTTTTTTAAAAATGTATATACTTCTTATAATATTTTTGTTATTTTATGCTGTTCTTTTCTTATTATGATATCTAAAATATTTGCCTATTTCTTTTTTCGAAAGGACTTTTATATTTCTTGGAGGTATATGCCATTTTTGCTAATTGCAATAGTATTTGGAGCATTATCTGGTTTATTAGGGGGTATTTTTTCTGCAGTAAAAGATACAAAAACTTTGGGATTTACAACTACATTAGGAGCTGCTATTAATATTGTTTTAAACTTTATATTAATATTATATATTGGAGTTATGGGAGCAGCAATTTCTACTTTTTTGTCGTATTTTATAGTTTGGTTGGTTAGAATTATAAAAGCAAAAAAATGGATTGTCTTAAAGATAAATTTCAAAAAAGATTTTATTGCATATTTAATGTTACTTGTACAGGCTTTAATATTGTTGAATATTAATAACGTTTTTGTATTGTATTCCTTACAATTAATATTATTTTCGTTTTTGATTTTGTTATATAAAAAAGAAATCTATAAGTTGATAAAGAAAATTATTATTACATTAAATAGAAAAAAACAAAATATTGTGGGAGGTTGATTTTATTGTGAAAGAAATAGTTTCCAAAAATTTGTGTACTGGTTGTACAGCATGTAAAAGTATTTGTCCTAAAAATGCAATCGAAATGATAGAAGATATTGAAGGATTTAAAGTTCCATTAATAGATCAAAAAAAATGTATCAATTGTGGATTATGCCAAAAAACTTGTCCTGTTATAAACACTAAAAACAATTCATCTCTCAATAAATGCTATGCAGCCTATAATAAAGACGAGAAAGAGTTATTATCCTCTGCCTCTGGTGGAATATTTAGTTTACTAGCAAATTCTATATTAAATGAAAATGGTATTGTAATAGGAGCTATGCTTGATAGTAATAATATGCTGAAGCATGTAGCAATCAGAAATAAAGAAGCTTTAAAAAATCTTAAAGGAAGCAAATATTTGCAAAGTGATTTAGGTAATATATTTGCATTTATAAAAGAAAATATAAAAAATAATAAAATTTTATTTGTAGGAACTCCATGTCAAGTTGCAGGCTTAAAAGCTTTTATAAAACAAGATTATAATAATCTTTATTGTATAGATTTAATATGTCATGGAGTCCCAAGTCCTAAATTGTTCTATAAATATATAAAAGAGTTAGAAAGAAAAAACGATGATAAAGTAATTAATTATAATTTTAGAGATAAGTCTATCGGTTGGGAAATTTATTCTAATAAAATAATTTTTGAAAAGAGAACAACTATCACCGAATTGGCACGAAATAACTATTATATGCAACTATTTTTAGGAGATAATGCTTTACGAAAAAGCTGTTATAATTGCAATTTTAAATTAGGCAATAAATATTCAGATATTACATTAGGAGACTTTTGGGGAATAAAAAAGAAATATCCAAAAATCTACAATAAAAAAGGAGTGTCTGCTATTATAATTAATAGTAGCAAGGGACAAGAAATGTTTGAAAAGATAAAAGAAAATTTGATATTTAAGTCTTGTTATAAAGAAGATATAATAGATGGCAATCTTTCTCTTATTGAATCAGCAGGATTTTCTAAAAAAAGAGAGTATTTCTTTGATGACTTAGATAAATTAAACATGAAAGAGCTATCTCATAAATATAATAACATTAGCCTTTGGAGAAGAATAAAGCATAAAATTAAAAATGTAGTTTTTAGAGGCAAAAGATAAAACTTTTCTTGATGAGTTCTATAAGCTTAACTTATGAAGAAAAAATGTATCTAGATAGAATTTAGTTCGAATGAAAATAATGATTATAATTTAATACTTTTAATTAATTTTTTTGTCCCATTTGAAAACACCTTAATTTTAGGTGTTTTTTACATCTTATATTATTTGAAATAATTTTGTTTTTTAGATATTATTTAATTAAAAATACAGCATATAATGGTACAGATTTAATTTTTGTTGTAGGATTATAACCAAATTCTTTTGTACTTATTCTAATGGAATATTTAGGATTATATTCATCACTATAAATATTTAGGCTTTTTGATTTAGTATTATCAGATGCTTTAACTTCTACAGGAATAATTCCGTCTTTGTTATATATGAGAAAATCAACTTCAGCAGTGGCATCACTTTTCCAATAAAATAAATTATGATTATTAGCTAGTAATTGATTAGCAACATAATTTTCTGCTATTACTCCTTTATAAAGAGAAATATTATCATTTAATATATCTTCTATACTTATATTTAATATATTGTTAAGTATGCCAACATCACTTAAATATAATTTAAATACATTTTCATCAACAAAACCTTCCAAAGGAATTTCTGGATTTTTTACACAGCGACAACAATTGACCATTCTACTAGCTT
>CANRBS010000055.1 GCA_947628895.1 uncultured Bacilli bacterium | reverse complement strand
GATTTTCCAATTAATATATATGATGTTTATGCTAATTATGACTTTACTCCATCACCTCATATCTAATACACAGCATATTTGGAAGTAAATTATTAATTTTAGAAACTAACCCATCAAATGAATTTGAAATTTTTTGATTTAATATATTATTTGCTAGTTCTTGTGCTTTATCAAAATCTTCAATATATGAAAATGAATTATTATACATTTCATATTTAATATTATTTTTATCAAGAAGTTTAGATAAATACTCTCTACCATTAATATATATTTGAACATTATACGGAAACCAAGTTTGAATTTTAAGATACATTAAACCAAACTCTGAATCATTATAATAAAAATAATAATGCTTACATTTAGTTGGTTTATATGTTACTTCTAGTAGTTTTGTTTCATGATTAGATTTAACAGTAATAGTATTGCAAATTTCAACAGTTGATAAAGCAGTTATTAAACCTTTTTTATTAGGATTCTTATTTAATTCAGTTTCTACAATTTCACTTTTGTCAATTTTACCTGAATTTAAATAAATAGTTTCACAATTGTTTTCTTTTATATAATTATCAATATGATTACATAAAGATTCAGTTTGAGATAAAGCAAATTTGTCAAAATCCTTTAATTTAATATTGTTTTGAATTAAGTAGTACAAAAATTGTCTATAATTACACAACTGTAAAATATAACCATTTATAATCATTCTATCAAAAGTTTCTAAAATACCATTGATTTTTTCTTTATTTTGTTCTAATATATTCATTGCAAACCTCCTAAGTAGTTATGCATATTGTAAACTGGAACAAAGCAATAAGCTGAGGTTCCGATATTTTTGGTAGCATAGACTACATTACGGCACTGACCGTTTTATTGATTGTGACTTAGATCACGTACAGTTATTATACTGTTTTGGCAAACTATTTCAAGTGAGGTTTGCTTTTTTTTATAATTATGTTAGGTTGCGGACAACGTCTTCCGTATGATATAATTTTAATATAAAAATAAAAGGAGAGATTGATATATGGACAAATTCAAAAATATAGACAATACTGAATTGCAAGAAATTTTAAAATATGTAAAAGATGAGCCAATATTTTTTTATGATGAAATGCGATTATTGTCAGAAGATGAGATTGTAAATTACAAAGAAGAATTAAATATAGAAATGGATAATATAATACCATTAATAGATTTATATGATAATGACTTCCTTATATATAATATAAATGAAAATGTTTTTGAAAAATTAAATATTGAAGAAGAAATAACTTTTGGAAAAATAAACTCAATAGAAGAATATCTTAAATTATTAAAAGAATATAAATAAAAATTATATAAATTCTTATAGTAAATCATGATATTTGTTCTAAAATATAAGAAAAATTGCACTAATTATGCAATTTTTTATATTCAATTAAAAGCAAAATTCAATAATTATTTACTTAAAGTTTTACTTTTTAAATTAATATTAAATGATTGTTTATCATCACATATTTGTATAATAGATCCATCTTTAATTAAAAAAGATTTTCCATAAACCACTATAGATTCATCAATTTGTAATATATGTGAACCATCACATAAAGCATAAATAGGTCTTTTTTTTGATTCTTCTAATAGATGATTTCTTTGATAAATTTCTATTTCATCAAATTCAGCTGTATCTAAAACAAAATGTGGTTCAATATTAATATCACTTAATCCAAGTCCTTCAAAGTATATAGGTTTAGATAAAACTCCATTTTCAGGACTATTATAAACAGATTCTGCCATATTTACAGAGCCTGCACTTTGCCCAATAATAATCCCATTATAATTTTGTAATAAATTTTTTAAATCAATTTCCTTAAAAAATTCATTTTGAATATAAGTATCTCCACCACTTAAAAATATTACATCTGATTTTTTAATATATTCTAAGGTGTTTTCTTTAGTTCTATTGTCTAAAATTAAATATTCTGAAAATGTTATGCCAGATAATTTTAATCCTTCAAAAACTAAAGCTGCATAGCTATCTACTTTTTCATTATCATCAGGAGTAGATGCAATAAATAATATTGCATTATTACCACTAATTAATGATTTGATTTGATCAACTATTCCATTGGTATTATCAAATTTATTAGCTATTTTTTCACCATTAATTTTATGATAATGCTTAGTATCACTTGTAAAAAATAATTTTTTCATTTTATCCTCCAATGTTTATTTTTTACTTTTATAAGTTGTCTTATTTAAAATTGAAATTTTAAAAGAGCATTACTAAAATCTCCATTTTTTAAATCTTCTTTTGGTATTAAAACATAAAAATCACCAGCATTTGGTCCTATACAAAGTCCAAGACTTATTGCTGACTCAATACTCATAATACATTCGGTTTTATCATCATAATCATAATCTACTTCATTTATAAAAAATGGATACCCACCAATGTTTGATGTTACTTTATAATCCTCATCAAGTTTATTCATAAGATCATAATATTTGATATTCAATTTTTCTTCCATTTGCATTGGATAATCTAAAATTACATTAAATTTATCTTCTAATAAATTTAACAATAAATTCATTGCTTTATTATCAGATGGATTGTATGGTTTAAATACTACTTGTTTACTTAAATCAAGTTTAATTGGTCTATTAAATATAAAATTATTTAAATCTATTAATGGTAGATTTGTTTGATATTCTAATCCTTCCTGAAATAATCTAAATGTATAGCAATCACTAGGTAATTCCATATTCCCATAAATTTCATTAATATCAGTAGTAATAAATACTTCTAAAATTCCTTTTGGATAATCATTTAATTCTAATTTATTTAAATTTATTTGAATTAATAAAGCCATAGGATTATTATTTTTGTCTTTTGGGTATTCTTCTCCAATAGGTAAATAAGGTAAACCTCCAATTTTATCATCTAAAATTGTTGTTGAACTATCAATATAATTTATTTTATAACAACACTTTCTAGTTTCATTTTCGTATTCATTTATAACTTCTAAAATTTTTTCTTGCATAATTAATTTCCTTTCAACTTTTATTATGTTTTATATATTTAATATATCAAAAGTTATTTATTTTTTCAATTTATTTATTTATTATTTTACTTTTCATAATAATTAAAATCATATTTTTTAATTATTAAATCAGTAATTTCTTTCAAATACAAATTATACATATTATAAACAACTTTTGGACTAGGTTTAACAATTTCATCTTCTTCAAATGGCTTATTATTAATAATATGATTTTGTTCATACTTTGTAATATAATTTAATAATTCTTATTTTTTTAATATTAATTCTTCTAGTGATTTATTTTTGTTCATTTCTTGGACTATCCATCATAATAAAAATTTCCTTTCTTACTTATTAATTTAAATTTATATTATTTTGATTTAATTTATATAATTATAACATACTGATTGTAATTTTTATATAAAAACTAAATAATACAAAAGAAAGGATGGTAAAAGTGGATAATACAAGACATTTAGGAGTTTATGGAGTTGTTATTAGAGAAAATAAAATTTTATTAGTTAAAAAGTCAAGAGGTGCCTATATAGGTAAGTATGATTTACCAGGAGGAAGTTTTGAACATGGAGAAAAGCCTATTGAAACATTAAAAAGGGAATTTGAAGAAGAAGCAGGTATTAAAGTTACAGAAGCAGAAATAATAGATGCAAATTCTGCTTTGGTCAAATGGAAAAATCCTGATACTGATAAAATAGAAAATATGCATCATATTGGTATTATATATGAAATTAAATCTTATGAAGGAACTATTAAAGAAGATGCAGATGGATTAGATTCTTTAGGTGCTTGTTGGTATCCAATTACAGATTTAAAAAAAGAAGATGTGAGTCCTTTGACTTATGATGCATTAAAATTAAAAGGATTAAAATAAATCTGATATAAAAATAAATTTAAATTTAAAATATTTAAGGTTTTCTTTGAAATTATGGATAAATTAGTTGAATATAAATCTCAAAATATTTTTAATCCTAATTATTTTTTCATGGAAGTTCATAGTTCCAATAATATTGATTAAAAAAGCTAGAAAATAAATTTCTAACTCAATCTATTATAAAATTCAAAAAGATGACAATGTTATTATTCTATATTTAATTTACTTAAAAAATTTTCTAATTTTGATATATTTCTATTAAATATAAAGCTTTCTATTATATTCATAACAGCAAATACTATAATGATATATCCTATAGTAGCTATAACAATTCCTTTAATAAATATTATAAGTCCTCCACATAAAATCATTGAAATAGATAATAGTAAGCTAATAATACCCGCACCTTTATTTACATATAGTATTTTACTTGCTAAAGATATACTTAAAATACCTTCATATATAACTATTAATCCAATAAGTATTCTAAAGATACTTTGTAGTTCGTTTCTAAATATTATACATAATATACCTAATAAGATGTTTAATATTCCAAATGATAGTTCATAGTTAAATATATTATATTTACCTTCATATCTAAAATAGTAATATATTTTTATTATACCTGTTATAACTAATATTCCACCTAATAAGTAAGATATTATATTTAGAACATTTTTTGAAAATAATATCATTATAGTTCCAATTAAAATTGTTATACAGCTTATGAATATAGATTCATAATTATATTGTTTTAGTTTCTTTTTCATTAATTTCATACTTTAATTCTCCTTTATATTTTTATTTTAATGGATGCTTTTTTCAATAAAACCTATTTGTGAATCAATTACGATCCAACTTTCCATCATCTATTTGAATTTTATTCCACTGATGTAATCAAGTATTTACATTTACATTAATTTATTTTTTCATTTCAATTTTCTACTCCTTTAAATTATTACTTCATATTTATTATAACTCAAAAATTTAAAAGATATTAAAATTATAATAAAAATGTAAAAATTTTACATTTTATGTATATTTAAATATTATTATACATATAATATTTATTGATAAACGATAAAAATATATTGAAAAAGATAAAATAATATGCTATAGTTTTTTATAGGAAGTGAAGAGTATGAAAAATAATTTAAAAAATTTAGGATTAACTTTAAAAATAATATTACAAATTTTTAGTGTAATTGGAATTATAATTTTATTAGGACTTTATAGTATAACAAAATTATTAAATTTACATTTTGATTTATTTGTTATAATGATTTATCCATGTGGAATATGTTTTTTATATTTAGTTTATCAATTTATTAACTTATTTGATAGTTTAAAAAACAATAATCCATTTTGTCATGAAAATGTTAAAAGGCTTATTAATAGTATGGTTTGTTCCTTAATAATTTGTATTTTAGTTTTAATCGCACTAATCATTAGTATGTTTTATGAATATTATAGCTTACAATTAAAAGTAGCTATTGGTTTTATATCAGCATTATTCTTTGCTATTAGTATTGCTTTATTAATATTAAGTGAATTATTTAAACAAGCAACTATATACAAAGAAGAAAATGATTTAACTATATAGGAGGGTATTATGGCAATAATAGTAAATTTAGATGTAATGATGGCTAAAAAGAAAATATCGTCAAATGAACTTGCAGAAAAGATTGGAATAACTCAAGCAAATCTATCAATATTGAAAACTAATAAATGTAAGGCAATAAGATTTAGTACATTAGAAAAATTATGTGAAGTATTAGATTGTAAACCAGGAGATATTTTAGATTATGAAAAGGAGAGTAAAAAATGATAGACTTTATTTTATTCGTTTTTATACTTGCCATATGGAATGTTATATTATTTTATGGTAAATCTTATGGTATATCAGTATTATTATTTATAATACCTTTGCTGATATTAATCTATATCGTATTAAAAAAGAATAATAAAATTAAAAATAAATATGGATTATTATTTATGATACCAATAATACTATTATCAAGTACATATTTTATATTTGATAGTTCTGTATTTAAAGAATTGAATTTCTTAGCAATAATTATTTTATTTATACTCATGTATATATTTACAATTAGACCTAATTACAATTTATTTTCATTAATTAAAGAATCATTTGAATTATTATTTGAACCTCTTTTATTAATTGGAGATTATTTTGAATTAGTAATTAACAAAATAAGTAAAAAATTAAAAATAGGTGTAAAAAGTAAAAAAATAATTAAATCAATATTAATATGTACTCCAGTAGTAATTATAGTATTAGCTTTATTATCTAGTGCTGATATGATATTTGATAAAATATTTACAAATACATTTAATAAATTCTTTAATTTATTTGATAGTAGTATAATTGGTAAATTCATATTGTTTATAGTTATATTCTTCTTAATTGGTGATACTCTATTATATTTAATAAAAAAGTATCCTAAAAAAGATGAATTAACAACTAAAAAAGAATTATTAGATGTATCTACTATTAAAATACTTATGACTACTCTTAATATAATTTATTTAATATTTGATTTTATACAAATTAAATCATTAATATTTCATTATGGACTTGATAGTATAAATTATGCTGAATATGCAAGACAAGGTTTCTTTGAACTTATGATAGTATCAATAATTAATATAAGTGTTTTATTACTAGCTAGAAATAGTAAAAGTAGTAAAAAAGATCATAAATATATAAATATAATGAGTGTATTTATGGTATTCTTAACTCTTATAATAATTGTATCTTCATTCTTAAGAATGAATTTATATGAACAAGCTTATGGATATACTACATTAAGATTATTTGTTTATATTAGCTTAATAACAGAAATTATATTATTAATACCAACTATACTTTATATATTTAAAGAAAACTTTAATGTTTTAAAATATTATTTAATTATAATATTAAGTGTATATACAATAATTAATTTTATTAATATTGACTATATAATAGCAAGAAGAAATGTTAATAGATATTATGAAGGTAAAAAAATAGATATTAGTTATTTAGAGAATTATCATACTGATAATTTAAAAATATTAAAAGAATTATATAATAGATGTGATGATGAAACAAGAATAAGTTTAAATACATATTTTATTAATATTAAAGATTATAATTCTAATATGAAATGGCAAGAATTTAATATATCAAAAAATAAAAATTTAAAAGAAATAAAATAAGTGGATTTGATAATCCACTTTTAAATTACAAATAATTATTATTGTTTAAATTTTTTCTATGTTTTTTAAATTTTAAAATACCAAAAACAATACCAAATATTATTATTCCAAAACCAATTAAAATAACTATTTTATCTATAAATAATGCATTACAGAAATTAGTATAACTATTAGTTATTATTCCAATAATTATTTCAAATATATTATCATCATATTTTATAGAATTTAATATTTCATTTTGTAATTTTTGACTATCACTATTATTATTAGTATAAAAATCATATTTTAATATTTTAAAATTAATAAGATATAAGTCATCTCCTTTAATCGTTGCATAATAATTATTAATTTCATTTTTATCTGTATATTTAATATAAGACCAATTTATTCCGTTAGCATTAATTTGTTTAACTTTATTATATACACTTTGAGAAGTTTTGTTTTCAAAATATTCATCTGTTGTATATTCTATATTTTCAATTAATTCAATTAATAATTCGTAGTTTTTTAAATAAAATTTACGAGAATTTTTAGTGTTAAAAAGAGTTCCTTCAAAATCTTTGGGTATATCAATATGCATTAAACCAATATTTCCATTATCATATTTATAATTATTTAAATCAACACTATAGCAGCCTAATCCATAACACTCAATAAATCTATCTTTAAAGTAAATTTTAAGTAAAAATATTATTAATCCAATTATCAAAATAATAAATACTAGTTTACCTTTCTTTTTCTTTTTTTTAAAGGTTGTGTTAAACATAATGACTGATAAATAAAAAGGTGGTATAATTAAAATAGCCAAACAAAAGATAAAGGAA
>CANRBS010000054.1 GCA_947628895.1 uncultured Bacilli bacterium | reverse complement strand
ATTTGTACCAAATGTAAATATAATAAGTGTGTTCCAGTAGATTATAAATCTAAGAGAGGATTTCATCACATTTATAAAGAAGAAAATTAAATTTATAAAATTATAAAATAAAACACAAATTATTGAGAGATTAGTTATCTCTATCTTTTGTGTTTTATTTTTTCTTTGTTTATTTTATTTTTTAATGAGAACTTTACTATTATACAAGGATAAGATTTACTTATTAAAATCTTTTTAACTTTCTTCTATAAAATTTTTACTTTTATGCGGTTCATCAAATAATAAATCTGGATAATTTTGTTGTCTTAATGCCTCATATACCATAATAGCTACAGTATTTGAAACATTAAGTGCTCGCACATTATCAGTCATTGGCATTCTCATGCATCTATCTATATATGGTTTTAATATTTTAGGTGGTATACCTGTACTTTCTTTTCCAAAAAAGAAATAATAATTTTTATTTTTATCACTATAATCAAAACTAGTATGTGGTTTATGTCCATATCTTGTTAAAAAATAATATTCACCTTTGTTCTTTTCAAAGAATTCATCTATATTTTCATAAACTGTATATATACATTTATCAATATAATTAACACCACATCTTTTAATATATTTATCTTCTAAACTAAATCCAAGTGGTTTAATTAAATGTAGTCTTGAATTAGTAGCAACACAAGTTCTCATAATATTCCCAGTATTAGCTGGTATTTCTGGTTCATATAAAACAATATTTATCATTATTCTACTAGTGCAAGTACTTCTCTTTGTACTTCTTCTTTCTCTTTAATATTTACAGTTTCCATTATTTGTAATATAGATGTTAAATTAATTTTAAATTGCAAATATTTTAAAAGAAAACCTCACATTTTTTATGAGAGGTTTGTCTTCTTACAAATTATATTACTAATATTATTTAACCCATTTTATTTCACTAAGTAACTTTTCTTCTTCAGTTAAAATTAAATCATCCATATCTTTTGCATCTTCATTACTCGTATTTACCATAAATACTTCATTTATTAAATTTCCATTATCATCATATTCTCTAATAATAGCATGCATTGCATTATCTTTTTCAACGATACTATTATCATCTAAATAAACTATTACATTTTATAATTTGTATTTTGATTATTTAAATTAGCTTTTTTTTTAATAGAATTTTCATCATATTCAATTACTGATACTTTCATATTTAATTCATTTGAAAGATTACTTTGTACATTTTCAAGATAACTTCTAATATACATTTGTCTATCCATATATTTTTCTCTTAACTCATCAGTACTTAAATCTTTAACATAAGGATAAAATCTTTCTCCAATTACTAATGAATCATTACTTGCATAAAATGAATATGAACTAGATGGACCAAAGTTTAAATCTATATTAGGAGTATTTTTTTCATCTACATTTTCAAATATTAGTTTTTTAAATGTATTATTAATAAATTTATCCACTTCATCATCATAATCAAATTTCTTATTTTTAATTCTGTCTATTAAAAAGTCTTGTTCTTCTTTTGAAAGTCTATTTAAATAAATATTATTTCTTATGTAAAAGTAATTTAATTTTCCAATTGATAAATATTGATATAAGTCCATTTCATCTTTTTCAATAGTTGGAAATTCATACTCTGTAGAATTTTTAAGTGTTTCATCACTTTTTTTAATTGAAGTATGTTTTAACAAATAATCATATAAGAAACTTGAATAAACAGAATATTCAATTAAATAGAATTTCTTAGCATTATCATCTAATTTTGATAAATCAAAATCACCTATAATTGGAAATCTTGTATTATAATAATCTTCATCTATTAATATCATAATATCCTCCTTTCTAAATTATAACATTTTATTATAATTTAATCTATAAATAATTTATCTATTAAAGACTTTCTAATTTTTAAATTTTTATTAACTAATGATTCTTCATCAATTTCATTATTAATATATAATTCTTCTAAATTATTTAAATTATTTATTGTTTCATAAAAATTTTCTGATACACTTGTCCATAAAATAATTAATCTTTTCAAATTAAATAATTCTTTTAAATATTCTTCGTTTGATATAATACATCTTTCAAAAAATAATTCTTTTAAATTTTTGTTATTTATTAAATATCGAATGTCAATTTCATCATCTGTATATGGATTCATAATTTCCAATTTTTCTAGATTATTATATTTTTCTAAGAAAGAATAATCATTCATATAACAATTATTAAAACTTAATTTTTTTACTTTATTTAATAATTCTAAAGATGTAACATTATCTAAAGAACATTTTATAAAAGTTACACTATTAAGATTAAAATATTTATTAATATTTATTATATCTTCAGATGAGAATTCAATTGTTTTAAATATTATATCTTTTAAATTTTTAAATAATATGATGTCTTCAATTTTAAACACATTAAGTGAATCAGTTGTTTCATAACCCTCATATGAAATTACATCAACACTTTCTAATTCTTCCTGTGTTATATCTTTTATTCTCTTGTTGAATTTAATTTCTAAAAATTCAATTAATTTTTCATTTTCAATATTCATTATATTTAATCAAATATCTCCTTTCCATATTTATGCAAACCATTATATATTTAAATATAATGGTTCACTTAAATATTTATTGTTTACTTAACCAATCTTTAATTTCATCTAAAGAATATTTCTTTATTATTTGTCTTGAATTATCTGTTCTAGTAATATAATCATAATTTCCTGTTTCTATTAATTCTTGAATATGTTTATATCCCATTCCTTGTCCATATTTATAATCCATAATTGAACAAATTCTTTCTAAATCATCATACATTTGTACATATCTTTGGATTTCTTCTGTTGATATTTTCAATATTGCATTTCTTGCTCCATTTGTTCTTGTAATTATATTTGGATTTCCAGTTTTTAAATATTGTTTTAATCTAGTAATTCCATCACCTGTTTTCATATCTATTGTATTAACAATCTCATTAATACTTAATGATGGATAATATTCTCTTACTTCTTGATTTATTATTTCTTCTATTTTTGGAGCATATTCTTTATATAATTCATCATTATCTGCTAAATGTGTCTCAGCAAAGTATTCACTTGCACCAAACCAATTTTCTGATGGATTACCTGAATGCCAAGTTACATCAACAGGTATTTGCTCTCCATCTATTATTAGAACATTCCATGCATGTCTTTCTCTTCCTGATGTACCTCTTATATATTCACATTGTATACCTGCTCTTTCACATAATATTTTATATATATTCGCATATCCTGCACAGACAAGTCCTTCTTTACCAGTTGAATTATTAGATGTAATACCTCTTAAACCTGAAGCTATTATATGTCCGTTAGGATAATCTTCGCAATCATACATATATGATATTTCATGAGCTAAAACTTCATATATTTGTTTTGCCTTTTCTAATTGTGGTAAATCTTTATTTATTAAACTTTCAAAATACTCTATTTTAGAAACAATAGATTTCATTTCTAAACCACTATAAGTAACTCTTGATTCATACCTTGGTTTTAATTGCCCATTTGGTGATAAATATTTTGATTTAACATTTCCATATTTATCTAAAAAAGAAAGATCTATTCTAAATTTAAGAGTTTCTAAATTTGGTATTTGTGCTAATACTTCTGATGATAATAAACTTGTATCTCTAACATAAACTAAGTTAAATCCTTGATTCATACTACTAACAACTTGATTTATAAATGTTTTTTGAGATTCAGTTATTGATTTATTATTTTTAAAGGAACTATTTTTTTGTTTTAATATTCGTTCTTTAAAAATCTCTTTTAATGATTTTCCATATGTTTCATTTACAATTTCATTTGTGTTTAAATTAGATAAGTTTTTAGATTGTATTTCTTTAGATGTTTTTGTTATATCTGATTGTCGAATTTTAGTAGAAATTATTTCAAAGTTATCTGAAGTCAAATCACTAAATTTAACAGTATATTCTCTTCCCCAAGAAATTATTCTTAATCCATCATCATTTACTCCAATAACTGTAGCTATATGATTATCAAATTTATCTGGGAAAATTTTTAAAAGAGTATCATTATTACTAATCATAAAGCCTTTTTTACCATTCTGAATTGAAATTAATTCACCTGATGCAAATCTATATAATATAGCTTCTTTTAACTTTTCATAATTTATTTTTCCATTTTCAGTAAATTCTGAGTTTATAGTATATCTTATACAATCTAATCCATGTGATTTTAAATAAACATTAGCATGATGTTGCCAAGTCATATAAACTTGTTTTGAAGCACCAACTATTTCACTATCCCCTGATAGTTTATCTTCATATATAAAATCTAGCATACCATTGTCATTTATTTGAAAAATATTACCTTCATTTTGTGTTAAATTTGTATATATATACATATCTAATAATAATGTTTTTGAATTTAGTATTTGCATTCCATCTACATTAATATACATAGGAAATCCAAATGTTTTGTAAAATTCTGCTGGTTTATTCATAAATTTTGAAAAAATTATATTTGCTAAATCAGCATAAGAGCATGCACCTGTTGTCGAATCTATTATATTATTTATTGTATAAATAATTTTAGATTCACTCATATTATATTTATTTTCAATAAATTCACACATTTCTTTAAAGCTTTCTTGATAAGCAGGATTAGTAGTAACATAAGTTCCATTTCTTTTAGTTAAATAATTAATAGGCTTTCCTAATAAATTTCTACCTTGCCATCTTAATCTTTGATCTGTTCCAAGTGTTATTGCTTTATTATTAGCTCTTAATGAATTAAAATATTTTCTATATTCTTGAGATAACTTCTTAAAATTATCAACATTTAGTTCTACTTGTCCAGTACTTAAATCAAACTTTCCTATATACTCTGAATGTTTAATAATATCATTTGATAAAAATTCATTTATTAATTTCTCTTTGATATTAGTATCACTTAAAATGAAATCAGCAAATATATTCGATTCAGAATAAATTATTTTTCCATTTATTTCATAAGAATACAATTCTAATCCAAATATATCAATTTTACTTTTTGATTTGATTTTCATTATATTTCCACTATCGGCTGTAATTTCTAAACTAAGATCATTAAATCTATTGCTATCAAGAATAAAACTATTTATTAATCTTCCAGACTTAGATTGATTTTCTAATAATATATCAAAAACCTTTTGATTTGGTAAATTAGATAACATTTGATTATATTTTTCTACTGATAATCCATTCAATAGTTTTTCTAAATTATTAGATGATAAATTATATATTAATAATTGCTTATATTTATCATTATTTAAAAGATTTGAATTATTAAATAATTCTATTAGATGATCTATATTTCCATCTTTTATACTTCTATCAATCATATCACTAATAGTTTCATTTTCTACTTGTGACTTTGCCGTTGGTTCATCTAAACTCATTTCATTTGTTGACTTGGTTTCTACTTCTAATACTTCATGATTTACTCTATCACCATCAAATCTTGAATCAAAAATTTGTGATGAACCAACATTGCTAGTCTTTTCAACAATTTTAGCAGATTTAATTTCAAAATTATCAACATGTAAATCTTCAAATTTAACTAAATGTTCATGTCCCCATGAAATAACTCTAAATCCATCTTCTTGTACTCCTATAATAGTAGTGACATGTCCTCCACCTTCTTTCCAATTGTAAGTTGAAATATCTTTTCCACCATCCATATTATAGAAATTCAATTTTGAAGTTTTATAATTATATGTTTCTTGTCCATTTTGATCTTTAATTATATCAGCTTTACTATATTCGCCTAATGAAACTATTTCTCCAGTTGCTAATTTATATTTAACAAGTTCTATTAATCTTTTTATATCTAATTCACTTTCTATAATACTTTCATTATTAGTTAAATTTTCAGATATAAGTGTAAGTCCTTTGCTTTCTAAATATGATTTTGCAGATTCACTATATCCATATCTTCCAGACATATAAACTTGTTCACAATCATTTGCTGGTCTTACACCTGTTGGTGAATCTTCATCTTCGACAATTGATATTACATGATTTCCATCTGAATCTATTTCAAATATTCTTCCACCATTTTCTTTTGAATTAGAATGTACATATATATCTATAAGTAATGTTTTAGAATTCAAAACTTGTTTTCCATCTACAGTTATGTACATTGGAAATCCAAACAATTCTTTAAATCTTGTAGGTTGATCTATAAAACTTGCAAAAATTACATTTGCTAAATTAGCATAACTACATGCTCCTTGATATCTGTCAATTACATCAAATTCTAAAGAAATCCTAGTTTTTACATCCATATTATATTTTAGTAGTAAAAGATCCATTGATTCAATATCATATTCATAATGTTGATTAGTTCCAATTGTTGTACCTCGATTGTTTCCTCTCATATTATTAAACCAATCTTGATATCTTGTTAAAATAGGTTTAAATGAGTCAATAAATGTTTCATTATTAGCATAATCAACACTTAAAGTATTTCCATCTCTTTGAATTCTACCAATATATCCATGTGTACCTACATTACTTTCACCTAGTAATTCATTTACAATAGTATCTTTTAGACTAGTATCACCACTAATATAACTTGATAATATATCTGTTTCTGAATATACTATCTTTCCATTTACTTCATATACATATAAATCTAAATTTCCAACTTTTACTTTAGTCTTTGTTTCTATATTTATTTGACTTCCATTAGTTCTTGTTAATGTTGTTTTTATTCCATTAAATCTTTTATCATTAAATAAGAAGTCCACTAAAGCATTAGAATTTCCTTTAGATTCTGCAAAATCAAATATATCTTGATTAGGTAAATATTTTGAATATTTTTGATAATTTTCTTCATTTCTAAAGAATTCTACTGGATCTGATAAATTAGATAATATTTCATAACCTATTTCACTAAGTTTTGATTCTGATAAATGCTCAAGCATAATTTCAATATCTTCAGTTTGAATTTCACTATATTCAATTAATTGACTATTACTTAAACTATTAAATAATTGTGGTCTACTTCTAAGCAAATTAGATAATTTTAACATATTTGATTCTTCAGAAATTTCTGCTTTTTGTAATAATTCATTAACTGTTATCATATTTGAATCTAATAGTTCTAATAATTGATTTTCTGTAAACATATCATACAAATTATGAACACCTAATAAAGATTTTATATTTAACTTTTTAATATCAATATTTTCAAATAAGTTTCTAAATGTGTCTTCATCAGAAAGCATGTCAAGAGATAAAAAGTTACTAATTTCATCTTCATCAATACTATCTAATAGTTTTACAAAATCTTCTGTTGATAATTCTTTTAATTTTGATGCTAATATCTCATCACTAGTAAGTGCTTTCAAAAATGAATACTCAAAATTTTTGTTAATAACTTGTGAGAATTGTTCTTTACTTAATAATTCCAGAAAATTATTACCATTTAGTATATTATATAATATATCTTCATTATTAATTTTTCCAAAATCTATTTTACTTATAAGCATTTTTTGATCATCTGTATAACTACCATGAGGAATAAACCAATCACTAAATATTTTTTCTATATTATCTTCATCTAATGAATTAAACAATTCAGTTATTTCTTCAGTTGTCATTTCAGTCATTAATGTTCTAAATTTACTTAATTCTTCTTCTGTATAACTACTTATATCTTGATTAATTGTTTTTAGATTAAATGACTTAAAATCAGCATCATCTATTTGTGGTTCTGTTTCAATTGTTGATTCAGTATTTACTTGGGATGTTATGTTTTCTACTTGTTGTTCTGATTTTATTCCTAATACTTCATTATTTGGTTGTTCATTAATAAATTTTAAAGCATTAATATCAAAATTATCAGTGTGTAAATCTTCAAATTTTAC
The DNA here is from genome assembly GCA_947628895.1 of uncultured Bacilli bacterium. Lineage (GTDB taxonomy): Bacteria > Bacillota_I > Bacilli_A > RF39 > UBA660 > CAG-1000. Next base: position 186 of record CANRBS010000054.1, on the reverse strand, counting down.
TAAGTATTCTCTTCCCCATGAAATAACTCTTAATCCATCTTCTTGTACTCCTATAATAGTAGTAACATGTCCTCCGCCTTCTTCCCAATTATAAGTTGTAGTATTCGCCTCACCATCCATATTATAGAAATTCAATTCATGAGTTTTATATTTAAATGTTTCTTTGCCAGTTTCATCTACTACTTT
>CANRBS010000053.1 GCA_947628895.1 uncultured Bacilli bacterium | reverse complement strand
AACATAACCTTTATTTAGTTATGTTTCTTTCATACCCACCTTTTTTATTTTTGTCTAAATTTTGGGGTACAATTCACAAATTGTTATCCTTTTTTTATAATTTAACATTTTGCAAGTATATTTTTTATTCAGAATCATTATCTTCATCTTGATAGCTAGAAATAGTATTCATTGCTACAATATCTTGAGAAAATAAATCTAATTTAGAAATTTCAGCAGCTATTTTTTCTTCTTCATCGGTTAATTCAGAATTTTCTAATGCTTCTTCATTTAAATCCCATAATTCTTTATCTTCCATTTAAACCTCCTACTTGACTTTGATTATTCAAATCTATTTTATTTCTCCTATCGTTATATATTTCTAAATATTTTTCAGCAATATTATAACATTCTTCAATATTTTCAGCAGAAGAACTATTTCTTAATTCAGGATATAAATTTAAAAAATAATTAAATAGATCTCTTATATAGTTGATAAACATTTTATAAAATTTATAATTTAAGTCAAAATTTGATAATACATGAGGAGGAAAAATTTCAAGTCCTCCTTTATAATCTATAAATTGAATAGTCTCTATTGTATTATTTTGTATTTGAATCAGCAAACCTTTAATTGATTGAAGTATTTTATATTGTTGTTGTTCCGTTAACAACTTTAGTTGATCATATGAGCCTAAATTTGATCTATAACGATACATCATTATATCTTGATAAATATTTTCACATTCATATATTTTATCAAAGCTTAATAAATCAAGAAAATTTTTAGGAGTTCCTTTTCGATTATAAAAATTTAATAATTGAGGATAATGTACTAATATTTTAGGATGTCTTGGAATGACTTTATCTAAAATACTTATTAAATAGTCTCCTGAGAAAATCAACTCATTTTGACTATTTTTTTTATTTTTAAATTTTTTTAAATAAATTTCATCATTCATGTATTTATATATATTATTAAAAGCTTCTGGATTATTATAATCTGGCATATATTTTTTCATAAATACTAATATATCTTCCCATGCAAATATATTAGCATTTTTTTCTATTTCATAACAATTATAATTTCTCATATAATCATCTTCATCATAATAGCTACTAATAATTCTATATGTAGCATAATATAAAGAACGATCAGATACTTTTTTTTCATCACACAATTTACTATCTAATTGATGATTTAACTCATGATATAAAGTATGCATAAGTACTATTCCATCTTTTATTTGACCACTATGTGATGCATAAATATTGTCTTTAAAAGTTATACTTTTTATATTTTGTTTGTTTATTATAATTTCTTTTCCAATAGAAAATCCATCACATTTATCTTCAAGTCCACCAACTAATATTTCTGTTGAATCTAATCCTTTTTCTTTTGTTTTTTCATATCCCAAATATTTTAATATAAAAGTTGCAGTTAAAGCATCTAATTCATCATATTCATTAATTAATATTTTTACTAATTTCGCTTGAGCTTTTTTTAAACTATCATTTTCTTTTTTTACTGTAAATGTAAAATAAAGTATTAAATCTTTAAAATCTTCTGAATTTACAGATTGATGATTATTTAATTTTAAATATGTGTCTTCACATTTTTTTCTAATATTATTAATTTTTAATATAATATTTCCTAATTCAGGAATATACCTACTTACTATTTCTGTTGGTAAATTTGAAATAGGCAATGATAAATAAAATATCGGACAATCATGGAGTTCTTTTCGTATTTCATCTAAATAAATACCTAAAAAATTATTATTTGTTGATTTTCCATTTAACATTAGTTTTGCCATATAATGATCTATTGCAGTTACACATATTAGTTCTTCACGATTAATTGTAGTATCATTATTAATAGAATTTGAAAATCTTTTCATTAAAAAGTTTACCATATTAGGATCATTTAAATATTTATTAATATCTACTTTTCTAAGTAATTCTTCATTATAATATTCTGATGACATTAAATATCCTCCTATTAATATATTAAGTATATCATAAATGTTTTTTGAATAATTAAACAAACATTATTTGTGTAAATTATATGTAAATTAAAATATTTTTTTATTTTATCTAACACGGCATATTATCTTTTGCACTATCTTTTATTTACAAATCACAAGTACAGAAACTAAAAAAGAATAACAATTAAGTTATCCTTTTATTTTGTAACATTAAATCTAAAATAACAAATATCTCCATCTTGCATAATATAATCTTTACCTTCAAGTCTTGCTTTACCAGCTTCTTTTACTTTAAGTTCACTTCCACATTCAATTAAATCATCATAACTCATAACTTCTGCTTTAATGAACCCTTTTTCAAAATCAGTATGAATTATACCAGCACATTCAGGAGCTTTCATACCATCTTTAAATGTCCAAGCTCTAACCTCATCTTTACCAACTGTAAAAAATGTTTTAAGACCAAGAACATGATATGTAATATGAATTAATTGATCAAGTCCACTATTAGCAATACCTAATTCATTTAAAAATTCTTTCTTACTTTCTTCATCTAATTCAGATAATTCACTTTCAATTTTAGTACACATCATTACTACAGATGAGCCCTCAGCACTTGCTATTTCTCTTACTTCTTTTACATATTTATTTTCACCATTTAATAAATCATCTTCACTAACATTAGCAAGATATATAAATGGTTTAATTGTTATTAAATTATATGTTTTTAATAATTTAACTTCTTTTATATCAAAATCTACTAATCTTAACATTACCCCAGACTTTAAATTATCAATTGCTTTTTTTAAAACAGATACTTCAAATAAACCTTCTTTATCATTAGTAGTAACTGCTTTCTTTTCTACTTTTAATAATCTATTTTCTACTATTTCCAAATCACTTAATATTAATTCATAATTTACTATTTCAATATCTCTTTTAGGATCAATATTTCCTTCAACATGTATAATATCTTTATTTTCAAAACATCTAACAACTTCTACTACTGCATCTACTTCTCTAATATTAGCAAGAAACTTATTACCAAGACCTTCACCAGTAGATGCTCCCTTTACAAGTCCTGCTATATCAATAAATTCATATTGAGTATTTATTAATCTTTCTGGCATATACATATCATTTAATGTTTCTAATCTTTTATCAGGAACACTTACTACACCAACATTTGGATCAATTGTTGCAAAAGGATAATTAGCTGCTAAAATATTTTTTTTAGTAATAGCATTAAACAAAGTACTTTTTCCAACATTAGGAAGTCCTATAATACCTGCTTTAAGCGCCATAAGTTACACCTGGGAGTGACCCTATTCCAATTGGAATACCTATCATATACCATCCAACAATAATTGTACACCAAATTACTGCTATATATAAACTATAAGGTATCATATATCTAACACTACCAAATAATGTTACCATTTCACCTTTATTATATTTTTCTAAAAATGCTAAATAAATAACAAAATAAGTAAATATTGGAGTAATTCCATTAGTTATTGATTCACTAGCACTATATATAACTTGTGAGAATTCAGGACTAATACTAGCATTCATTAATAATGGAACAATAGTTGCTGATAACATAGTCCATTTAGTAAGTGAATCAGGACATAATATATTACAAATAGCAATAAGTAATATAACTAATAATATTAAACCAATACCTGTAAAATTAAGTCCACCAATTAAATTAGATATAAATGCAGTTAATACTTCCCCAATACCACTTTCTTTAAATACATTTATAAATATAGATGCAAAGAATATAAGTACAAGTATACTACCAATTTTATCTAGGGAATATGCAAGACTATCTGCTATATCTTTACTACTTTTTAAAGTCTTAGTCATAAATCCATAACCAAAACCAACAAGTACAAATAATAGTGTAGCTATAAATATAAATCCTTTATTAAATAATGAATTAACACCAAATAACATATCAATATATTTAGTAGCATTACTATCAAGTAGAGCACCAGATAATGGAAGTCCTGGTATTATCATATATATAATTAATAAAATATAAAGTATACCAACGGCAAGTCCTACTATTAAACCTCTAAGTTCTTTATTAGTAATAACAACCTCTTCTTCATCACTTTCATATCTTGGCAGTTTTGGCATTATCTTCTTTTCTGTTACATAAGTAAATACAAAAGCCGTTACAAGTAATACTAAAATCATTATAAATAATGAAAAGAATATACCAATATCATATGTAGCATCTGTAACTCTTGCAGCATTTAAAGTAAGAGTTAATAATGAACTATCAGTTGCAGTTAAAAATATATTAATTCCAGTTCCAAAAGACAATGCTGCAAATGATGCTATTATTCCACCAAAAGGATTTCTCCTTCCATATTTAAATAATAAAGCACCAATTGGTAACATTACTACAAATCCAATATCACCAAGTAATGAAAATAATAAACTAATAAATATCAATATGAATGTTAATGTATTCTTTTTAGAATTCCTAGTAAGTATTGTAAAAAATGTCCTCATAAATCCAGTCTTTTCAAGAACACCTATTCCAATTAATACAATTATTAAAGTTGATAATGGTGTAAAATTGACAAAATTACTAACAGAACTTGTAACTATATATTTAAGACCAGTCGTACTAAATAAATTTTTAACTTCAACCACATTATTTACTATATCATTTGTTCCTTTATTAACAGTTGAATATTCACCTTGAACATTAAGTAAATGAAGAAAACCACTTAAAATAATAGTAACAAAAGTTAAAATAATAAATGTCATAATAGGACTAATTTTCTTTTTCTTCTTAAACATTAATATTCCTCAACTTTCTTTAATTTTTTATCAAATTCTATTCTATCCATCATAATACTTCTTCCACATTTAACACATTTAATTTTAATATCTACACCTACTCTTGTTATTTCCCAAAGATTAGTTCCACATGGATGTGGTTTTTTCATTATGACTTTACTTCCTATTTTATATTCTTTATTCATTTTAATCCACTTTCACTTCAATATTCAATATATCAAGTATTCTTTCTAAATCTTTATCACTGTTAAATGGAATTACTATTTTTTTATTTTGTATTTTTACTTTATTACCTATTTTTTCAGTCATTGCATCTTCTACATAATCATATGTATTATCTTTAATTCTAGTAATTTTATTTACTCTTTTATATAATGGATTACTTGCTATTTCTTCTATTTCTCTTACAGATAATTTTTCTTTTTTAATTCTAGTTGCTAATTCTTTAATTTTTTCTTCATCTTCAAGTTTACTTAATACTTTAGCATGTCCCATTGAAATCAAATTATTTAAAACATCATTTTTAACTGAATCAGGAAGTCTTAAAAGACCTAACATATTAGTAATGTAACTTCTACTTTTACCAATTCTACTTGCAAGTTCTTCTTGTGTAATATTTAATGCTTTTATTAAATTTGCATATGCTTCTGCTTCTTCTATAGCTGTTAAATCTTCTCTTTGTATATTTTCAAGAAGAGCTATCTGCATCATATCTTCATCACTAAATTCTTTAATAATTGCTGGTATTTCTTCTATACCAACAAGTTCACAAGCTTTCTTTCTTCTCTCACCTGCTACGATTTCATAACCTTTAATACTTTTAGTTACAATAATTGGTTCTAATACTCCAAATTCTTTAATTGAATTTGCAAGTTCCACTAACTTTTCTTGATCAAATGTTTTTCTTGGTTGATAAGGATTACTTCTAAGTTCATTAATATTAATTTGTACTATATCTTCACTTTTAGCATTTTTTACTATTTCTTCTTCTAAAGATTCTAGTGGATTAATATTTAATGATTCATTACTAAATAATTGTTCTAAGCCTTTACCAAGAGCTTTTCTTCTATTATTTGGATTCATTTCTATCTATCACCTCTTTTGCTAAATTTAAATAAGCAAGTGCTCCTTTACTTTTAGGATCATATTCTATTATAGGTTTACCATGAGATGGAGCTTCTACTAATTTTACAAGTCTAGGTATTATTGTACTAAATACTTTTTCATTAAAGAATTTCCGTACATCTTCTACTACCTCAAGACCAAGTAGAGTTCTTCCATCTAACATAGTTAATAATACACCTTCAATATCCAAATGTGGATTTATACTTTGTTGTACTTTTAATATTGTTTGTAATAATTGTTGTACTCCATCTAAGCTATAAAATTCACATTGTATTGGAATTAATACTGAATCAGATGCTGCTAGAGCATTAATTGTAAGTGTACCTAAACTAGGTAAACAATCTATTATTATATAGTCATATCTATCTCTAATAGTATCAAGTTGTTTTTTTAATTGTTCAGATATAACAAATTTATTATCTTGAAGACTTATTTGTATAAGTTCCATATCTATACCAGCAAGTTCTATTGTTGATGGTATAATGCTTAAATTTTTAAATGGTGTTTTTATTATACTTTCTTTAATATCACAATCTCCAAGAATTACATTATATATACTTTTTTTTATTTTTTCACGGCTTACACCAAGTCCTGTTGTAGTATTACTCTGTGGATCTAAGTCAATAAGTAAAACTTTCTTACCTAAAAGTCCTAATGAACTGGCTAAATTAATACTTGTTGTTGTCTTTCCTACTCCACCTTTTTGATTTACTATTGCTATAATCTTTCCCACTGCATTTACCTTCCTTATCTACACAATATTTTATCATATATTGATTTTTTTTGAAATAGAAATATATATAAATTTTCATATATTAAAAATGCTAATGTAAATTTACCTTAGCATTAATATTATTATATTTATAAATTTTTTATTTTTCACTAATAGTTGTAAAGAACTATGTTAAAAATAAACAAGTACTTATATATAATATTCATCAGTACCAATATTAAATGTAATTTTACCAGCATGAGTGGTGTTACTGTAGTTGCATCACAATTGAACCAAGGGTTAGTAGGCTCAACGAAGTTCGAGTTATCGGCAAAAAGAGAGAGCCTAAGAAACAAAAAAGTTAGTTTTTACAATTATAACCTACATTTATTTAATTGGAAAATATTTTTTCCATAAATGCCTCTTTAAATAAATTTTTGCCAACCAGCCACTTTAAAAAGAGGTGGCTGGTTGGACGAAAGCAAAGGAGTTAAGGCTTTAGAACGAGACGGGAGCCGTAGACAGAGTCGGCAACACCCTTGCTCCTGCCAAAGCTGAACTGACCAGCAGGAGCAGTGTCACTGTAGTTGCCCCCACGAACAAACCAAGGGTAAGTAGGCTCAACGAAGCTCGAGTTGTCGGCATACCATGTACTTTGATAGTATCCACTACTACTCCAAAATGGTCCTAACTCTCCAGTTGAATCTCCGAGTATTCTATATTTATATGATGTTTCATTACTAGATTTTAAATATTTATCTAAATATTTATTATATATTTCATTAGTTATTATACTATCCATTCCACTACTTTTAGCGGTTTCTTCTATATAAGCTGCCATGTACTCCCAAGACCCACCACTCATGTCATATACTCCTGTTATGTTTCCTGTTGTTGAAGCAGTATGACCATTAGTGGTATTCCATTTTGTATTTGCTGTTTCACTAGAAGCTGCATCTTTAGAATTAGCTGCATATCCAGTTAAATATTTACTATTATTATTTATTCTTACCTCATCTTTTATTCCATATTTAGAGTGTGATAAGTAAGCTACTGCTCCCCATTCTGTATTTTTCATCATATGACTATCTAAATTTCTATTAAAATTGAATGCACTCATAAAGAAATTATATACTGTTGAATTTCTCCATGAATATACGGTTGGTTTTACTATTATATTTAATGGTTTTTCACTATTTACTTGTGCATTTGCTGTTGTCCATGTAGCTATATTTTCATCAGTTATAGGTTGACTAGGGTCTCCATTTTGATTATAGCCTGTTTCAAATTTTCCTACCCAAAATCCATTTGATGGTATTGATAAGAATGCTGGATGTGTCATTAAATCTCCAACTTGACAATCTTTTGTGGCTCCACTTGCTCTTGATGAACCACTTTCCATTGGTGTTATACACTCACCCTCTACTTCTCCTGTTGTTCTTGTTCCAAATTCTATTTCTATTGTCTTTTTTTGATCTTCCGGTTTACTACTTTCTAATCCTTCATAATCTCCTAAATTAAATATTCTATAACTATATTTTGGTATCCATACAAAATATCCTCTTATATCACTTTCTAATATTGTATCTCCTGGTTTATAATCACTTTTACTTGGTTTGTCTACTAATATTACTGCATTTGCCCATCTTTTAGCCGTATATTTATACCATTCATCATATTCGTGTGCATATGTTACTACTCCTGTATCTGATAACATTATTGGTATCATTTTATCTCCTAATACTGGGTCAGCTCCATTTAATTCACTTTCTACATATTTGGTTTTTGGTTTTTCTCCACCAATCAACTGATTTCCTTTGCAATCAGTTATACTTGTCTTAGCTGCTTCTACTTTATATTTCTTTCCTATATCTTCTCTTTCTATCCCATTTGTATTATTTGCTATTAATTCATTTGATTCATCTCTTGCGGATATTTCTATTATTTTTCCTTTATCATTAAATTTTACTACATATAATATGTTACTTCTTCCATCTAAATTTAATACATTTGTACTACTATCAAA
>CANRBS010000052.1 GCA_947628895.1 uncultured Bacilli bacterium | reverse complement strand
ATATATATATATAATTCTAAGTAGTATGAAAAATATATATGGTTTTTAGCTTTTTGGGTGCACACCATATATATATACGATATAATAAGGGAGTAAAAATAGAGAAGAGGTAGCAAAAATGAAAAAAAGAAAAGGATTTACATTAGTAGAACTACTTGCAGTAATAGCAATCTTAGCAATACTTGTAATTATAGCCTTACCAAATGTTTTAAAAATGTTTAGAGAAGCAAAAGAAAATACATTTACCCGTGAAATACAAAATATAATGAGAAGTGCTGATGATAAGTATGTGTCTTCTTCAATTGGAAATAGAAATAATAATTGTTTTGATAGTAGTACAAATACATTAAATTTAGATGGAAGAAGCAATATAATATATGTAGTCAAATTTAATGATAAAGGAAAGATAACAGAATTAAGAGTAGCAGATGAATCATATCAGTTAATAGCAGAAAATGAAAGTGGAATAAACAAATCAGAAATAGGAAAAAATTATAAGGTAGAAGCATTAAATCCAAAAACAATAATAATAGGATGTGATAATACAGCATTAAAACAAGAAAGTGAAGATAAAGAGTTAGTAATAAAGAAAGATAATGAAGAAATAAGAACAATACAAATGGGAATGAATACAACTACAACAATAGAAAAAGAAAGTGATTTAGGACTAATATATTGTAACAATGGAGTAGAAGTAAAAGAAGAAAATGGACAATTAAAATTAAGTAATATATTTACTAATTCAGTGTGTATATTTAGTAATAATTTAAGTAATGTAGTAAGTAATTTAGGTGATACAGAAAATAATATACTTTTAATAAATGATTTAAATATAGATAGTCAGGTAATAATAGATAAAAAACTAACAATAGATATGAATGGTAAATCTATAAATTCATCTTTTGATGGAGATGCTATAAAAAATAAATCTAACTTAACAATAAAAAATGAAAGTGAGAGTGAATCTTCAATAGTAGCAATAAAAGCAGTAATTAGAAATTTAGAAAATGCTAAATTAAATTTAGAAAAGGTAAATATATTATCAAAAGACTCTGATTCTGTTAGTGCTATACATAATAATGGTAAATTAATAGTAAAAAATAGTCATATAGAAGGTCCTCATGGAATTGGAGATAATTTTGTTGAAACTTCAACATTTGATATATATGATAGTCAAATAGTTGGAACATTAGAAAATGGCATTACTTTAAATGGTGGCTCTGCATCAAATGGAAATATATATAATTCAATTGTAACTGGTAAATATCATGCTATTAGTTCTGGAAGTAGCGGTATAATAAACATATATTCAGGTACATTTACAGGTGAAAATACTGGAATTTTGAATAGATTAACAGGAACAATAAATATATGTTCAGGAGAAATAAGTGGTGTTACATATGATTTAAATAACACTTCTACTGGAATTATAAACTACACATCAAAAGTAACACTTAAAAATGGCACAATAAATGGAACAAATATAAACTTAACTGATAATATAGTTTGTAAATAGATTACATACACTAGTTGTATGTTTTTTCTTATAATTATTAGTCTAAAAAAATAATAAAATTTACATTAATTTTACAAAAAAAATGTCAAAAAAAGTATTATTGATTGTAAAAATTAATAAATAAAGATATAATACTTAACAGAATAGGAGAGTATTATGAAAAAGTTGGGATTAAAAACAAAATTTAGAGTGACTTTTTTAGTTCTAGGACTTATAATATCTAGTGTAGTTTTTGTTTCTTCTACTTTTTCTTATGTTACTCAAATATATAAAACAAAAAATGAAATTAATGAATTAAAAGAACAATATAATGATAAATTAAGTGAAGAAGAAGATTTAAAATCACAAATAAATAAATTACAAGATCCAGAATATATGGCAAAATATGCTAGAGAAAAATATTTATATTCAGGTAAAGATGAAATAATATTAAAAATGGATGATTAGAAAGGCAATATGGAAGAAGTTTATAATTTTATAAGAAATAAAATTGGATTATTACCTAATGATACAATTGTAGTTGGAGTATCAGGTGGTCCTGATTCAATGGCATTATTATATATTTTAAATGAATTTAAAGAAAAAATGGGATTAAAGTTAGTATGTGCCCATATAAATCACAATAAAAGAAAAGAAAGTGAAGAAGAAGAAAAATATGTATCAAAGTACTGTAAGGAAAATGATATTATTTTTGAATGTATAAAAGTTAAAAAATGGGGTGATGATAACTTTGAAAATGAAGCAAGAAGTGTAAGATATAATTTTTTTGAAGAAGTTATTGAAAACTATAATGCTAAATATTTAATGACAGCACATCATGCTGATGATTTAATAGAAACAATACTTATGAGAATAGTAAGAGGTTCTACTTTAAAAGGTTATAGTGGCTTTAGTAAGATAGTAGACAAAGGAACTTATAAAATTGTAAGACCTTTAATAACACTTACTAAAGATGAAATAATAGATTTTGATACTAAAAATAATATTAAATATTATATAGATTCAACTAATAATGAAGACATACATACTAGAAACAGATATAGACATGTAGTACTTCCATTTTTGAAAAAAGAAAATCCAAATGTTCATAAAAAGTTTATTAAGTTTAGTGAAACTTTACTTGAAAATAGTAATTATATAGATGAACAAGCAAATAAAGTATTTAATAAAGTTTTTCAAAATGGTGTTATAGACATAGATAAATTTAAATCATTAGAAAAAGTTATACAAACTAAAATTATATATAATATACTAGAAAGAATATATGGAGATGATTTATTAATTATTAGAGATGCCCATGTTGACTTAATATTTGATTTAATTAATTCAAATAAATCAAATAGTATTGTGCATTTACCAAATAATGTTATAATAATTAAGTCATATGGAGAAATTAGTTTTAGTTACGATGATGATGTAAATGATGAATATGAAATAGAAATAGATACTCTTGTTAATTTACCAAGTGGTAAAATAATTGAAGTTGTAAATGATAGTTTTGATACATCAAATAATACTATTAGGTTAAATAGTAATGAAGTTAAACTTCCATTATATGTTAGAAATAGAAGACAAGGAGATAAAATTGAAGTTAAAGGACTTAATGGTACTAAAAAAGTTAATGATATATTTATTGATGAAAAAATAAAGACAAGTGATAGGGACATTTGGCCAATAGTATTAGATGCTGAAAATACTGTTGTTTGGATTCCTGGACTTAAGAAGTCAAAACTTGACAAGAAAATTAGTGAAGAGTATGATATTATATTAAGATATTATTAGAAAGGACGGAAATTATGAATATTAAAAGAAGTAAAAAAAGCATGAGTTTTATGCCATATGTACTATTTTTAGTAGTAATACTAGCAACATATTTATTTTTAAACACAATGAGTACAAATGTGCATGAATTAAATTACACTGAACTTACTGCTCATATTAATAGTGGTAAAGTAACAGAATTAGCAGTAACACCAAAAAGTGCAGCTGGTGTATATGAAATTACTGGTAAATTAGAAGATTATGGAAAAGGTGAATCTTTTAAAGTAACAGTTCCATATACAGATACAGTTATTTCATCATTATATGATGTTGCTGAAAAACAAAATTTAAAAGTAGAAACTAATACTAATCCAGAAAATAGTACTTGGCTTAGCATACTTATAAATATTGTACCAATTATAATATTTGGTGTACTTATTTATATGATGTTTATTAAGCTTGGTAATAATGGAAAAGGTACTTTTGATTTTGGTAAAAGTAAAGCTAAATTAGCTGAAGATGGTGGAACTAAAACATTTAAAGATGTTGCAGGTTTAAAAGAAGAAAAAGAAGAAGTACAAGAATTAATAGATTTCTTAAAAAATCCAAAGAAATTTACTAAAATGGGTGCTAGAATTCCAAAAGGAGTTTTATTAGTTGGTCCTCCAGGAACAGGTAAAACATTACTTGCAAAAGCAGTAGCTGGAGAAGCAAAAGTTCCATTCTTCTATATTAGTGGTTCTGATTTTGTAGAATTATTTGTAGGAGTTGGAGCATCTCGTGTTAGAGATATGTTTAAACAAGCTAAACAAACAGCACCATGTCTTATCTTTATAGATGAAATAGATGCTGTTGGACGGGAAAGAGGAACTGGTCTTGGTGGTGGACATGATGAAAGAGAACAAACACTAAATCAATTATTAAGTGAAATGGATGGTTTTGGTGAAAATGAAGGTATTATAATTATTGCAGCTACTAATAGACCAGATGTATTAGATCCAGCACTTTTAAGACCTGGTAGATTTGATAGACAAGTAACAGTTAATAGACCAGATGTTAAAGAAAGAGAAGAAATATTAAAAGTTCATGCTAAAAATAAAATTTTAGCAAATAATGTAAATCTTAAATTTATTGCTGAAAGAACTCCAGGATATAGTGGAGCTGACCTTGAAAACTTACTTAATGAAGCAGCACTTCTAGCTGTTAGAAGAAACAAAGAATCAATCACTATGGATGAAATAGATGAAGCAAGTGATAGAGTACTTATGGGTCCTGCTAAAACTAGTAGAAAAGTAACTGAATATGAAAAGAAAATAGTTGCTTATCATGAAGCTGGACATGCAGTTAGTGGTATCATTCTTCCAAATGGTGAAGAAGTACATAAAATAACAATTATTCCAAGAGGTATGGCAGGTGGATATACTCAAATGCTTCCAAAAGAAGAAAGAACACTTGTATATACTAAAAATGAATTAGAAGAACAAATAATTACATTACTTTCTGGTCGTGCTAGTGAAGAATATTATTTAGATGAAGTATCAACAGGTGCTAGTGATGACTTAAAGAGAGCTACTAAAATAGCAAGAAGTATGGTAACTGAATATGGTATGAGTTCACTTGGTCCAATGCAATTTGAACATAGAAGTGAAAGTGTATTCTTAGGAAGAGATTATAATCAAACTAAAAACTTCTCAGATCAAGTAGCATTATTAATTGACCAAGAAGTTAAAAAGATAATAGATGATTGTTATAAAGAAGCAAAGAAAATTATTTCTAAAGAAAAGAAATTAATTGAAGTACTTGCTAATGAATTAATCACAAAAGAAACTTTAACTAAAGAAGAAATTGAAAGATTAGTTGAAGAAAATAGTGATTATAAAGTAGATCATTCAGAAGATAAAAAAGAAGAAAAAACAGAGTCTAAAAAGACTAAAAAAACTACTAAAGAAGAATTAGAAGAAACTGAAGAATAAAAAAATAAGGGGATTACAAAAAATAAAATGTAATCCCTTTTTTATACAAAAAAAGAAGGAGTATATATGAAAGATAAAACATTAGTAATAATGGCAGGTGGAATTGGAAGTAGATATGGTGGGGATAAACAATTAGAAGTAGTTGGACCCAATGATGAAACTATAATAGATTATTCTGCATTTGATGCTATTAAAAATGGATTTAATAAGATAGTATTTATAATTAGAGAAGAACATTATGATTTAATTAAAAATAATATAGTAAAAAGAATAGGTAATAAAGCAGAAGTGAAATTTGCTTTTCAAAAGAATGATAATATTCCAGATTATATAAAAGTTCCAGATAGTAGAACTAAACCACTTGGTACTGCTCATGCTATATTATGTGCAAAAGATGTTATTGATAGTGATTTTACTATAATAAATGCTGATGATTTTTATGGTGAAGATGCATTTAGAGTTATTAGTAAATTTATGGATACTATGAATAATGAAATAGGAATAGTAGGATATGATGTATTAAATACTTTAAGTGAAAATGGTTCAGTTAAAAGAGGAGTTTTAAAAGTAAATAATGGTAATTTATTAGAAATAAGAGAAAGCTCTATAAAAGAAGAAAATAATGAATTAATTGGATTAGATTTAGTAACAAAAGAAGAATTTAAAGTTAATAGAGATGATAAAGTATCAATGAATATGATAGCTTTTCCAAAATCATTTTTAAATTATATTGAAGAAAATTTTATATCATTTTTAGAAAATAGTAATTTAGAAAAAGATGAATATTTAATACCAGTATTAATTGATAAAGTTATTAAAGAAAATAAAATGAATGTTAAAGTAGTAGATACAACTGCTAAATGGGTTGGTGTTACTTATAGAGAAGATAAAGAAAGTGTTGTAAATTATATTAATTCATTAATAGAAGAAGGTAAATATAATAAAAATTTATGGAAATAATAATAGCAAGAGTCATTACTCTTGTTTTTTTATACTTGTAACCATTTAAATTTTAATAGCAATATATACAAAATAGTGGTATAATATTGCAAGAAAAGAGGTGCACTTATGATTTTATTTATAGATACTCATTCAAGTTTAATAACTATTGCATTAAAAAATAAAGATAATTTATATATAAAAACAAAAGAAAGTGAATATAGTCATTCTATCTATACTATGCCTATGATAGAAGAAATATTTAAAGAAAACAATTTAAATGTCAAAGATTTAAAAAAGATAATTGTTGTAAATGGACCTGGTAGTTTTACAGGAATAAGAATAGGTGTTTCTATTGCTAAAACAATGGCTTATGCACTAAAAATAGACATTAATACTATTTCTAGTTTAACTGCCTATTTAGTAAGTAATGGTAGTGGTAAAAAGAGAGCTGCTATTATTGAAGATAGCAAAGGTTATTATATAAGTGTATTTGATGAAAATGATAATAATATAGTACCTGAATACTATAGTGAAGAAAATAATTGTGAATATGAAAGAGTAGAAGAAAAATTAGATGTAGATAAAATAATTAAATATTGTGAAAATATGAAGAGTGAGAATCAACATTTTGTAAAAGCAAATTATGTTAAAAAAATTGAGGTAGAATCATGATTAATAAAGAAATATTAAGTGATACAGATAGTATTTATAATTATATGGATGGCGAAAAAGTACTTGGATATTTAGAAATAAGACTAGTAGATGGTGTAGTTGATATTATGAATCTATTTGTAAATGAAGAAGATAGAAAAAAAGGTATTGCAACTTCTCTTATGAATAAAATGATTGAAGAAGAAAACTATAGTAGAATAATGCTTGAAGTAAATGAAAATAATATTGAAGCAATTAAATTATATAGTAAACTTGGATTTAAAGAAATCAGTTTAAGAGAAAGATATTACGGTGAAGATACAGCAATAATTATGGAGAAGGTGAAATAATGAAAGATGTATATATTTTAGCAGTAGAATCTTCTTGTGATGAAACTAGTGTTAGTATAATTAAAAATGGTTTTGAAGATATTGCAACTATAATTAATTCACAAATAGATGTACATACAAAATATGGTGGAGTTGTTCCAGAAGTTGCTAGTAGATTACATTTAGAAAATATAACAATGGTTATAGATGAATGTTTAGAAAAAGCTAATATGAAATTAGAAGATATGGATGCATTTGCTTGTACTTATGCACCAGGACTACTTGGTAGTTTACTTGTTGGAGTAGAAGCTACTAAAGCACTTGCATTTATTTACAATAAACCTTTAATTGCAACAAATCATATGATGGGACATATTTATGCTAATATGATAGGTAATAAATTAGAGTATCCATTACTTTCATTAATTGTTTCTGGTGGACACACTGATTTAATACTTATGAAAAGCGAAAATGAATTTGAATATTTAGGTCAAACATTAGATGATGCTATTGGTGAAGCATATGATAAAGTAGCAAGAATTTTAGATTTACCATATCCTGGTGGACCTAATGTAGAAAAATATGCATTACAAGGAGAACCTACTTATAAAATGCCTAATATTTTAAATGATGATTCATATAATTTTAGTTTTAGTGGAATTAAAAGTCATGTAAATAATTTAGTTCATAATGAACGGCAAAGAGGACATGAAGTTAATAAATATGATATAGCTCGTTCTTTTCAAGATTGTGTAACAGAACATTTAGTTGATAAAACTAAAAAAGCACTCCTAAATTATAATTTAAAAACATTCTTAATTAGTGGAGGAGTTGCTGCTAATACTCATATAAGAGAAGCATTAAAATCAATGTGTGATAGTATTGGAGTAGAGATGCATATGCCAGAAAAAAAATATTGTACAGATAATGCTGCTATGATAGGAGCTGCTGCTTATGTACTTTATAAAAATAAGCAATTTTCACCATTATCAACAAATGCGGAAAGTCATGTAAGACTATAAAAAGCTTGGTTAAATTATTAATCAAGCTTTTATAATGTATTTGTTTTTAAATTATATTCAGGAAGTATTGTATTTTCATCAGTAATTGCATTTTCAATACCAATTAACCATTTCTCATTTTTTAAATCTGTACCTCTCAAATCACAACCAGTAAAATCACCAAATAAATTAGCATCATTAAATTTAGCATTACTTAAATCTTTATTATAAGCATTTTGTGGATTATAACTTGCTAAATTAGTTTCACTCCAATCAATACCAGATAATTTTAAATTACTAAGTGTAACTAAAGATAAGTCAATAAATTTTAATACAGGTATAAATTCACTTCTAACTTCAAAATGATCATTTACGGTTTCAAATAATAAATTTTCATCTACCTTAATACTATGATATATATCTTTCATTATATTATTTGGGTTATTTAATTTTTCTAATCTTTGAACACTTTTATTTAGAGAATTTATTAAAGTTAATACACTATTAATAAGTTCTTCTCTTTCAGCTTTAATTTTTTCTTCTTCTTTTTGTTTTTCTTCTATTTCATCCATTTCACTTTTATTTTCATCTTCGTTAATACTAGATTCTGCTACTTCTTTAAATTTATCATAACCAACAAGGTCTTTTGAATTATATTCAGACATAAATTGTTCTAAAGCATTTTTAATATCTATTTTAGAAATACTACCTTTAGGATAACCTTTTAAATAGGTAATTAAAGGTATTTTAGCAAGTATTTTAACATTAATATACTCTTTACCTGTTA
>CANRBS010000051.1 GCA_947628895.1 uncultured Bacilli bacterium | reverse complement strand
AACTTTATTTAATTAAAAAGAGAGCTAATTTTTTATAATGCTCTCGTTTTGACATGACTTAGTCTGAATAGTTACAATTTTTAGGATTTATATTTTCATTAAAACTTTTAACTTTTTAATAACTTTTTTTTCTATTCTAGAAATATATGATTGAGATATTGAAAGTTTATCAGCAAGTTCTTTTTGAGTAAGCTCTTTTTTACCAAAAAGTCCATATCTTTGTTCTATTATTTCTTTATCTCTTAGTGGTAACTTTTTGACTTCATTTTCAAGTAGTTTTTTATTATCTTTTTCTTCAATAGATTTTTCTACTACATCATCCTCTGTTCCATATACATCTTCAATATGTAATTCATTTCCTTCATTATCAAAATTAATTGAATCTTCAAAGCTTATTTCACTCATTCTTTTTCTATTTTTCCTTAGAAACATTAATATTTCATTATCAATACATCTAGAAGCATATGTTGCAAGTTTAATATTTTTATCTAATTTATAAGTTTTAATTGCTTTAATAAGTCCAATTGTTCCAATACTTACTAAATCTTCTAAATCATATACTGTATTATCATATTTTTTAGATAAAAATACTACTAATCTTAAATTATGTTCAATTAATTTATTCCTTGCTTTTAAGTCACCTGCATTACTTTTTCTAACTAAGTCCTCTTCTTCTTTTTTAGGAAGTGGTGGTGGTAAAATATCTGTACTTCCAACAAAAAACACTCCATTTTCTCTAAAAAATTCATCTAATATTCTATTTAATATATTTTTGATCATTATTCCTCCAATAATTTATAATTAAGTAAACAATTATAACCTATAAATTTTTTATCTATAATTCCAATAGATATATCATTTCTCTCTCCTATACCATCTATATATACTTTCTTTGGATTAAAACATTTTATTAATGAAGAGTTATCTATTGTTTTATATGGTACTAAATAAAAATTTTCATTTAATTTTTTATTAATTATTATTACTTTTCTATTGTTATATGGTTCAATTAAATTATTACCTGTATCCATAAATCCATTTAAATATAATATTTTTCCATTATTTAAATATACTGTTACTTTATATTTTAATGAAAATATATTTTTTAAATTATATGTAAAATATTCATAAATATGTATAATTAATGGTATTAATAATAAATAATATTCATATTTAATAAGAGCTTCTATTTTAAAATAATAAAGGCTTCCTCCTAAAAAGAAATTAATTATATAAAAATAAATTATATTTTTAATAACCGTTTTAATATCATTATATCCAAAAGATATAAGTATCATTAAAGCACAAGTTATTAATTTAATTATTAATAATAAAATATTATTTAAACTTATAAATAATGTTATAAGTGATAATTCACCTATCAAACAAGATAAAAATAATCTATATTTTTTAGTTTGAATTTTAAGTATTTTAGAAGTTGTTAATAATAAAATATAATCAATTATAAAATTTAATATTAATATTTCATCTATATATACCATATTTTCTTCACCCAAATTAATTGTATAAAAAAAGATATGAAAAATTTGTCGAATTTCATATCTTTTTAAATTTTTTTAAAATTTTAATGTATAAGTTTTTTGTCTTACAGCTTCAAATTCTTTTTTAAATCTTTCTAATTCTTTTATTTTTTCACTAATAAGTGATTTGTTATATTTAAGAGGACTTGGTATTTTACTTTTTAACATTTTATAATCTCTTACATAAAATCCAAAATCTCTTTGTCTTCTCTTACTTATTAAATATTGGCCATTTTCATTTCTTATAAGTCTTCCATTTTTATCTCTTTCTCTTATAAAATCATCATATAATTCTAATGCTACACGATATAAATCATTTTCATCTCTATTTTGAAATTCTACTTCATTTACTACTTTATACATTTTTTCTCTTATTTCTTCTATTTGTTTAGTTAAATAAAATCTATTAGCAAGTCCTGTAAAAAATGCATAATTTTTATTTTCTGCATGAAATTTTAAACAATTTTTTATATATTCTCTATCAATATAACAAGTATCCTCATTATACATTATTGGTAAATATTTAATTTTATATTCTAAATTTTCATTTTCTTCTATTATATTTTTATTATCAAAATAGGCAATATTAATATCTGGAATATATTCTGGTAATGTAGTTCTATTATCATTGAATAATTCAATTAAACCTTTTTCATCAAGTCTACTTGTAAGCATGTCTATTTCACTAATTGTACTTCTTTTAGTTAATTTATTATAAATGTGAGAAGTTACTTCATAACCATTTTCTACTTCTATTATACTAATATTTCCATATAAATATTTATTAGATTGTTTATTGTTATATTTTTTTACTGTTTTTAATAATTCCTTTAATTCTTCTTTATTTTTTACTATTGTACTTCTAGTACCCACATATTCTACCAAATAATATCTTTTTAATTCTTTTTTCTCTTTCATAGCTACCCCCATTTAATTAAGTTATATTATATCAAAAAATCACAAAAAAGTAAAGTTAATATTGTATTCCCCATACTACTTTATGTTTTGCAGTCTTTCCACAAACAACACACTTTTCATCTTTATAATCTTTACTTTCAATAATACATCTAGATTTAGTACCTTTTATTTCTTTCATTTTAAGTTCACAATCACTATCTCCACACCAATAAGCGGTTACAAATCCAGGTTTATTATTCATAATATCTTCTACTTCTTTTAGTGTAGTAACATCATATGTTCTATCTTGTAAATTTTTAAGAGCTCGGTTATATAAATTATCTTGTATTTTATCTAAAAGTTGTACTACTACATTTGTTATATCATTTAATTTAACTGTTTCTTTTTCTATCGTATCTCTTCTAACTACAGTTACTTCATTATTTTCTAAATCTCTAAGTCCTATTTCTATTCTAAGTGGTATTCCATTAACTTCTGCTTCGGCAAATTTAAATCCAGCTGATTTATCAGAGTAATCAATATATGAACTAATACCTTTTGATAATAATGATTCATTTATTTTTTTACTTATATCTAATAATTTTTCATCATTTTTAATAGGTATAATACAAACTTGTTTTGGTGCTATTTTTGGTGGTAATACAAGACCTCTATCATCAGAATGTGTCATTATTAATGCACCAATCATTCTAGTAGTACTTCCCCAAGATGTTTGATAACAATATTCATATTCATTATTTTTATTTACATATTTTATATCATAAGCCTTTGAAAATTTTTGTCCAAAATAGTGACTAGTTGCTGATTGTAAACTAACACCATTTTGCATTAATGCTTCTACTGTAAGAGTGTATTCTGCTCCTGCAAATTTCTCTTTTTCTGTTTTCCTTCCTGTTATTACTGGAATTGCTAAATATTTTTCAAAGAATGTTTTATAAGTATCTAACATTCTATTTGCTTCAAGCTCTGCTTCTTCTCTTGTAGAATGTACTGTATGACCCTCTTGCCATAAAAACTCTCTTGATCTTAAAAATGGTCTTGTTTCTTTTTCCCATCTAATTATATTACACCATTGATTATATAGTTTTGGTAAATCTCTATAAGTTTTAACGGTTTTACTATAATAATCACTAAATAATGTTTCACTAGTTGGGCGGAATGCAAGTCTTTCTTCTAAAGTATCTTGTCCACCAGTTGTAACCCATGCACATTCTGGTGCAAAACCATTAATTAACTCTCCTTCTTTTGCAAGTAAACTCTCTGGTATTAATACAGGTAAATATACGGTTTGATGTCCACTTTCTTTAAACATTGAATCAAGCACACTTTGCATTTTTTCCCATATTGCATAACCATTAGGTTCAAATATAATACATCCTTTTACAGTTGAATAATCTGCAAGCTTAGCAGCTTTTACAACATCAGTATACCATTTAGCAAAATCTTCACTTCTTAAAGTAATCTTTTCATTTTTCATAAATCCTCCAAAATAAAAAGGATGATATAAGGAGTCAATATGACGGTACCATCCTTTAATTTACTTAATTTTTATAACGGGAAAACCCGGATAAACTTTTTAATTTATCTGTATAGAAGAATAGGAATTAATAAATATTATACTTAATTTCCACCAATCATAAGCTCTCTTTAATAAGTGATTTATTAATATTTTCTTCACATTTAAATTTAAATATAAATGAATTTTAACATATAAAATAAATTTTGTAAATATAATTATGACATTATAATAGTCACAAGATCATTTACATCAAAAACTTGTTCTCTTTGTGAATAAATAGATAAAACTTTATTTTCATATTCTAACTTTTTAATTTTATTTTTTTCTTCTTTTATTTTTTGTTTATTTGTATCTATCATTTCATTAACTACTTTTTCAAGTAAATCATTAGTTACTTCTTCACCTTTACTTTTTATTTCGTCAAGTTTATTTAATATTTTGTTTAAAATTTCTGCTTTTTCTAATTTATTTTTCTTTTTTAATTCATCTATATGTTCTTTTATAAAATCATAATCTACATCTACTAATTCTAAATTTAATCCTTTTCCTTTTACACCTTTCATTTTTACTCCTTTATATATAAAAAAGACTAGAAGTCTTGATTATTTTTTACTTTTTTTAGTATCTGCTTCTAGTTTCTTTTCTACTTCTTTTACTACTTTTAATGCTTGCTTTCTAACTTCATCAGCTGCTTTTTCTACAACTGGAGTTCCTTTTTCAATAGCATATTCATAAATATCTTCAGCTTTTTCTTTAATATTTTGTGCTTCTTTTAATACTAATTCTTTTGCTGTTTCTTTATCTAAATTTTTTAAATCTGCTTGTAGTGTTTCAACTTTATATAGAAGTTCATCTTTTACTTCATCCATGTCTACTTCTTTTAATTTAGCAACTAATTCTTCTATTTTCTTAGAAAGTACTTTTCTTGTGTTTTCTCCTTTATCTGGTGCAAATAAAATTCCAAGACCAGCACCTAGAGCTAACCCACCTACAAATTTTCCAAAACCACCACTTTTTTCTTTTTTACTCATCAATATCTTCCTCCATTTCTCTTTCTTTATTTTTATTTAATGCTTTTGTTAATTTTCTAAAACCACCTGTTACAAATCCTATTACAGCTTCACTTAACATTGATATTCTATCATTAGCAAAATTAATAACATTAAATAGTTTATCTAATGATTTTACTTTAGTAGTTACATCATCTATTAATTCATCTACTTTATTTAATGTAAGTAAAACCCTAATTAATACTGCTATTGCTAAAATAATTAATACTATCAATAATAAGTATATTGCTAAAAGTAATGTTTCATTCATATTTTAATTCTCCTTTTCATACATTGAATCTATTAAATTGAATAGATCATGTTCTAATGTACTATCAAGATCTTTATCTTCATGACTTTCTACTTTTTCATCATTATCATCAAAGCTTGTTATTTTTACGGTATCTTCTAAGTCCCCTACTGTTAAATTATCATCAAATTCTTGAGTTGCATCATCTATTTTAGAAATTAAATCTTCTATTTTTGATGTTTTTTCTAACTTATCTACGGCTTTATCTACTTTATTAATTTCCTTTTTTATAGTTGTTGTTGATATCTTGTTAATTGAATTTAATGTATCTTCAAGCTCATCTTCAAGTGTTCCATAAGCTTTTCTTCTAACTGTATCATATGTTGTAACATTAGAAGTAGTAACATTCGGTTTAATAGGTTTAGCCTTTATTTCATCTTTTTTATAATCTTTATCTAATATTCCATATATTGGTGAAATTACAGGACTTGGCTTAAATATCTTTGGTTGTTCAACTACTACTGGTTCAGTACTTCTTGTAGCTATATTATTAGTATTATTTCCAAGATTATTAGAAGTATTCAAAACATTTCTTCTAGATGGAGGATTAACTTCTTCATCTTCATCAAATTCTGTAAAATTAAATGTTCTTTCACTTTTAAATAAATCTCTTTCACTAAATGTGCTTTCAGTTTTAATTGGTTCTTCTTTTGTATCAGGTTCAAGTTCAATTGTTTTATATTTTATTTCTTCTATTTTTGGTTTTTCACTCTCTTGATGTACTTCTTTTTTAACTATTTTATCTACATTTTTTAATTCTTCATCAGAATCTTCTTCATCTACTACTACTTCATCATAAAATATACCTTTTAATTTTGAAAATACACTCATTATGACACCTCTTTCTTACTCTTCTGATTCTTCATATTCTTCTATATACTGTAGTATATTTTTTGAATCATTTTTATTTTTAGGTTCTGGTATTTTATAGATTGTCTCTGTTGATTTTATATCATTTTCACTAATATATTTTTCTATTACCAAATCATTATATTTTATAGATTTTAAAATCATCATACTTCTAGATACTGCATACTTTAGCTCATCTATTTTAACCTCTACTTCTATTATAGCATAATTATAACACAACTCAACAAAAAAGTAATCATTATTTTTTCTAATTCTTAAGTATCCATTTTTATCATCATTTTCAAATGTAAAGTATTCATAATCACTTAAATCATGATCAGTTTTTATTGAATTTTTATAATAATAACTTACAATATCTACATTTAAATAATATACACTATTATGTGACACTAATTCCTGAACAAAATCATTATCTTTAGATAAACTAAACTCTGATGGTAAAAAATATCTATATCCTTTTTTATTTGTGTTATATTGGTCTGTATCTTTACTAACTATTGTATCTACTATTTCATGAAGTGATAACTTATTAACATTAAGCATAGTACACCCACATAACATAAATACACTAATTATAATTAATATTTTTTTAATCATTTCAATTCTCCATTACTATAAATTATAACAAATTATTCACTTTTTAACAACATGTATATAATTTATATTTTTACCATTATTTATGAATTTATCTTCATATTCTGTCCTATATTCATCTAAATAGTTAGTATCTGTTTTAATAATCTCATAACCATTATCTAAAAATGTTTTAGATGAATATTCATATAATTCATCATTATCTGTTTTCATTTCAATATCTTTTTTATCTTCAAATATTTTATCATATTTTTCTAAAAAATTAGGAGCCGTAAGTCTTCTTTTAGCATGTCTTTTTTTAGGCCATGGATCACTAAAATTAAGATATATTTTTGAAATTTCTTCAAAAAATATATCATTTATATTATTTGCATCAAAACAAATTAATTTTAGATTTGGTATATCTAATCCTTCTAATTTTTTAACTGCACTAACTAGTGGACTATCATATTTTTCTATTCCAATATAATTAATATTTGGATTATTAATAGCTTTACTTATAATAAATTTACCTTTACCCATTCCAATTTCTATTTCAATATCATTATTATTGTTAAATAAATTTTTCCATTTACCCTTATATTCGCTAGGATTATTAATTAAATATTTTGATTTTGATATTATAATATCAGCATTTTTAATATGTTTAAGTCTCAAAATATTCACCTCACTTATGAATATTATACACTAAGATAGATAATTTGTCATATATTATTGTAGGTGATTTAATGAAAAATAGAGACATGTATTACCAAAATACAATTCAAGGATACCAAAATCCAGGTGTAGTAATACCACCTAGTGGATACAATGTTAATACACAATATCAAGCATATGGACAAAATTTAGTACCAATGAATATGCCTATGCAAAATCCAAACATGATGCCTAATAATAATCCAAATATTATAAATAATGATTATTATCAAGATACAAATGATTATGAAAATAGAATAAGTAAACTTGAAAGACAAGTTAAAAATTTGGATACTAGATTACAAAAACTAGAAAGTACAACAATAGATACAGCAGAAAACTTTTATATGATATAAAAACTAGGAATATAAATTAGATTCAATTCCTAGTTTTTTTATGATTTATTTTTTTATTTATTAATATATTATGAACATACAGAATAATAAGTACCAGCCCAACATGAAGAGCGATAACTACAGTTGGCACTACCTGGAGATCTTGATGTTTCCCAACCATAATATGTATACCATGTTTTTTGAAGATCATTGTAGCAATGATAATCACAATATTGAGTACATTTATTTACTTTTATACTACATGTTCCTACATTATTTGAAGGATCTTTTACAAATCCATAATATGTAGTTCCCGCTTTTGCTGTTAGTGATTCCGTACCATCAAATACTTGTGAATTTGTAGTACTCATTCCAAATGAAGAAATTCTATCGTTATCTGTTTTAGAATTAAATTTAACAGTAGTTCCATCTATTTTTAATGTACATGTAGGTAACTCAGTATCTTTATATTCTATCTTATTTCTAATTATTACTATACCTGAACCACCGGCTCCACCGTTTGTATTATGTGGACTTCCGCCGCCACCGCCACCTCCTGTATTAGCAGTACCATTACCTCCAACACTTTTTCTACCACCATTTCCGCCGCCACCGGCTCCACCGGCAAGAACAGTAGAATAATAAGCACCACCATAAGAAACACCTGAACCGCCGCCTCCACCTCCTGCATATAAATCACCAGTTGTTTCTCCAAATTCTCTTGTTGTTGTTCCTTGACCTTTACCACCTATTGAAGTATGACTAAATGCAGTCATATTTGAAGTACTTCCACCATCAGAAGCTCCTGCTCTTCCGCCATAATCATATGAATATCCAGCAGCTCCGCCTCCAGAACCACCGTTACCAGCTGTTATGTTATTTCCACCAATTCCACCCTCTGCAGATATATCGAAGGCAGAAGATGCTCCACCAGTTCCACCTTGAGTACTAGTGGCTCCAGCTCCACCTGCACCTACAGTAATAGTATAATTTTTTCCTTTACTTATTGTTATATTTCTAGCAAAATTTGTATATCCGCCTCCGCCACCGGCTCCACCCCAATATGATAAGTTAGATCTTCCGCCTCCGCCTCCACCTCCAACTAAGAAGGCATCAACATTTAAATCAGTTGCAACTGATAAAGTACCGCTTGTTAAGAATTTTACTCTCCAATTATCATTGCCATCATCTATAAATTGACATGTTCCAGTATAACTTATAACTTTTGATGTTCCAAGACTACAACTGCTTCCACAACAAACATTTGATGTTGAAGGTTTTAATGGAGTACACTCACTTGCTCCAGGTGAGCTTCCATATCCATCAGCACAATTACTACATGTTGCGGACCCTGCTGTTGCATATTGATTTGCACCACATTGAACACATGTACTTGCAGCTGTTTTTCCTGTTCCACTACTTGCTGTTCCGGCTGCACACTTCGTACAGTCATTTGCGGTAGATCCACCTGTTCCGGTTCTATATGTACCGGCTGGACAAGCTGTATTATTACTTCCTCCTGTACAATATTTTCCGGCTGGACAAGCTACACATGTCGTGGCTGCTGTTTGTCCGGTTCCTGTACTATAT
>CANRBS010000050.1 GCA_947628895.1 uncultured Bacilli bacterium | reverse complement strand
TTTATTAAATTAAATTAAAAAAGATTAAATTACTTTCCCCTTATACGACTTTTTCATCAGGAATTAGGTACAATAGCATTATAAAACTTTTTGATTGCTCAAAAACTTTCATAACTTGCTAAACATTGTATCAAATATTTATGTAATTTTAAATTAAAAAGTCAAAATTTATTATTCAAATTTTGACAAATTTTTTATTATTTATTTTCTTCTTTTACTTCTTCTTTTTTCTCTTCTTTAGTATCTAAAGTAAATAAATCATTTCTAACTTTATCTTCTATTTCTTTATATAATGCTGGATTATTTTTAAATACAAGTTTTACATTTTCTTTTCCTTGACCTATTTTTTCTCCTTTATAACTAAACCAAGCACCACTCTTATCAATTATTCCTAAGTTAGATGCAATATCAATAACTTCACCTGATTTAGATATTCCTTCTCCATACATAATTTCAAGTTCAGCTGTTTTAAATGGAGGAGCAACTTTATTTTTAACAACTTTAACAATAGTTTTATTACCAATAACATCTCCATTTACTTTAATTTGTTCACCTCGCCTTACATCTAGTCTTACAGTTGAATAAAACTTTAGAGCTCTTCCACCTGGTGTTGTTTCAGGATTACCAAACATAATTCCAACTTTTTCTCTTAATTGATTTATGAATATACAAATAGTATTTGTTTTATTAATAATACCACTTAATTTTCTTAATGCTTGACTCATAAGTCTTGCTTGAAGTCCAACATGAGAATCACCCATTTCACCTTCAATTTCTGCTTGTGGTACTAAAGCTGCAACTGAATCTATTACAATAATACTCATAGCCTCACTTCTAACTAATGCTTCAACTATTTCTAAAGCTTGTTCTCCAGTATCTGGTTGACTTAATAAAAGTTCATCAGTATCAACTCCTAATTTTTTAGCATATACTGGATCTAATGCATGTTCTGCATCAATAAAAGCAGCTCTTCCTCCTGTCTTTTGTACTTCAGCAATTGCATGTAATGCAAGAGTTGTTTTACCACTTGATTCTGGACCAAATATTTCAATAATTCTTCCTTTTGGATAACCACCTACACCAAGTGCTTGATCAAGTGCAATTGAACCACTTGATACTACATCTATATTTTTAACTCCTTTTTCTCCTAATTTCATAATAGCACCCTTGCCAAATTGTTTTTCAATATCAGCAAGTACTTGATCTAAAGTTTTATCTTTTTCTTTTTTCATAAGTATTCTCCTTCTAACATTTTTAATTTTAAACTAAAAAAAATTCTTTGTCAATAACTTTTTACAAACTTTTGTTTGTTTAAAATTTAATTATCAACAAAATCCCCTATTTAAAAGAAAATTTTAAGTAAAAACAAGTATTTCAAAATTAAATTTTATATTAAAATACTCTATTCAAAATTAAAAAGTCAATTAAATAAAAAAAATAACAAACGGTAAATTTGTTATTTAGTTAAATACTTTTTATTCTTAGTATAATACTCTATTGCACTAAGTACAGATAATACTGTTGCTATCATAATAAGTACTCTTGCTGGATATACTCCAAATAATGAAAATGGTAAATTATAAAATAATATTAATGTAATACCAACTAACATAAATACTGTTTTTGCTTTACCAGTCTTAGATGCAGCTACCACTTCATTTTTTTGACCAGCTATCATTTTAATTGAATCAACAAATATATCTCTTGATACAATTACAACTGGAATAATAACACTAATATATCCTTCACATGCAAGTACTACTAATACTCCATTTACAAGTACTTTATCAGCAATTGCATCTGTGACTTTACCAAAATCAGTAACCAAATTATATTTCCTTGCTAAAAATCCATCTAAGAAATCAGTAACTGCAGCTATTAAAAATATAACACCACATATTAAGTACTTACTATCTATTATAAATTCTTGATTAATCATAATTTCAGGAAAATCAAATCCTATTCTATTTAATGGAAATGTCATTAAAATAAGTAATATTACTGCTAAAATTATTCTACAAATTGTTATTCTATTTGGTACATTCATATTAATACTCCTTTTCAATTACCTCATAAAAATCATTAACAAGTTGTTTCTTTTCAATTTGTTTATCTGTTATAAACTTAACAATTAATACAACAAGTACAATTAAAACTATAACAGATAATACATATATAATAATATATTTTACATTATTATTTTTCTTTCTTTTCATAGTATATGGTGATACTACTCTATTTACTTCATTTTGTTTTTCTAATATTTTTATTTCTCTTGTTTGTTCTAATATGTCTTCAATTGGTATTCTTGAAGTGTAACCAAACATAAAATCATTAAATTTATCCATTATATCATCTTCATCAAGATTTAAATATTTAGAATATTTTTTTATTGTTTCTTTTAAAAAGAATATATCTTTAAAAGCATTTATATTTCCATCTTCTAAATTATCAAGTTGACTTTCTGTTATATTTAAATCTTTTATTACTTCACTTTTAGAAATACCAATTGTTTCTCTTGCTTCTCTAAAACTTTGTCCTATTTCTTTCATAGTTCTCCTATATTAATAATAATTCTTAATAAGCCATGTTCTGTACCCATAAATGGGTGACAAACATTTATCTAAAGATTTCTCTTTCCCTTACTCCTTTATTATTCATTCGTAAGAGTTCCCTTACCAAATTTAGGTTTCTCACTCGTGGGGTTTACCTCGTTCCACCATTATTATTCCTAATAATTATCGTCTCTATGGCACTTTTATATTTACTCTAATCAGATCTTGATTATTTCAAAGCCGTTAATATATTTCTATATTACCTAAGGTTATTTTTTCCCTTAGCACGAACATTACCATTCATTCCAGAATGAGTGAGCATGGACTTTCCTCTACATTATATGCAGCGTTTGTCTAAAGAATTATTCTTCTCCATATACTACTTTTTCTAAATCACTAATTCTTTTTAATAAATCAACATTAGTAATTCCTTTGTTAGAGCCAGCTATATCTAAAGATGCTTTTAATTTTCTAATTTCAGATTGTAATTTAGCATTATCATTTTCTAATGCTCTAATTTCATTTATTAATTTCTTTTCATTATTTTCACTAGTAACATAATCTTTAATTACCATATCAAGAAATTGATCAACTTCTTGTGGTCTATATCCCCTAGCATCAACCTTAAAATCTTTTTCTAATATCTCCCTAGCTGTTAAAATTCTCTTATCTTCATACATCTTTTTTAGCCTCTCTTCCACGATAATTTTATTACATTTATATGATTTTGTCAAATTAGTTAAAAAAATCATAGTTTTAAATTAAAAATAATTATTTTGCATATAATAATATAGATATTGTAATGACAATGTATTGACAATTATATATACATTTTATATAATTATAGAAATAAAGGAGGATAAAAATGGAAAATATATCTAATTCAACTAATTTAAATATTAGAGTTGATAGTAAATTAAAAAAAGAAGCTGATGAATTATTTAAAAGATTAGGTTTAAATATGAGTAGTGCTATTAATGTATTTTTATCTCAAAGTGTAAGAGAACAAGCAATACCATTTGAAATTAGAGAAGGTACTGGAAATAAAGAATTATTAAGTGCATTAAAAGAAGCAAAAAACATGTCAAAAAAACCTCAAAATTATAAATGGTATGATAATACAAAGGAATTGTTTGAAGATTTGGATAAATAATGAAATATAAGATTAGTTATACATCAAAGTTTAAACAACAATATAAAAAAATTAAAAAGCAAGGAAAAGATCTTAACAAATTAGATAAAATCATTAATAAACTCATAAATGGTGAAACATTAGATGTAAAATATAAAAATCATATTTTACAAAATAGTAGAAAATTTAAAAATTGTTATGAATGTCATATTGAACCAGACTGGTTACTTGTATATCAATACTTTAATGATAAATTAATCATAGTATTAATTGAAACTGGTTCACATTCGGATTTATTTTAAAAACACCAAAGTGTTTTTTTTATTAAAAAAAGCCTTAATAGGCTTTCAAGAATAGGATTATATCCCACTCTCATAATTTAAAATACATAAGTTTACTTCTTCATATAATTCCTTGAAATATTTATTAATATCTTTTACTTTAACACCTCCATGAGTTAATAATAAAACATATTAAAATTTATTTCATCAGGTTCGACAAAACTAGATATATTTTTACTTTAGAGTATCTTTATAATACTCCAAAATATCACTAAAATCATTTGAATCTATATTATATATTTTAATACCATAAAATACATTATCTTCATTATTATTTATTAATTTATTTATAGTTGTATAATCAACATTTATTTTACCAATTCTATTACTATAATGTATTATTTCAAAATTAATTTTTTCATCTTCTAAAATGCTAATATTTTCATTATATAAATTATTATATTCATTAATATAACTACTTAAATTCATTTTACAATTAGCTTTTACTTCATTTACATATTCAAGTTCACAATGAGGAATTACTTTCTTAAGTAAATTTAAATCATATAACCTATCATTTACAAAATTTGGCATACTTTTTTCTTTTGTTAATTTATTATTTTTTAAATTTGCCATATATAGTTTACCATTATAAAGTAAATATCCATTATCATTAACTTTACTACCTTCATATAATATAACTTTTGAATCATTTGAATATTCTAATATTTTTAATTCACCATTTATATTTTCTTCAATAGTAAGACTATAATTATTATTAATTTTATTAAATAGATTAACAATTTCATCTAATGATACATCATTCTTTATTTCTTTATTATTGTATTTAGCAGGAGATAATAATATTATAAATATAATAATTAAAAAAAATAATCCAAAATATATTAGTTTTTGATTTTCTTCATAAAACTTTTTTATTTTTTTTACATTTTTTAACATACTTTAACCCCAATTAAATTAACATTCTTTTTTCCATTTAAATAATCTTTTGCTGACATTTCTTTTTTACCACTAGGTTTTAATCTAGTAATTATTATTTCTTTATCACTACATTTTATACCTATACCATCATTATACAAATTAGTAATAGTACCAATCTCTCCTTTAGTGCTTTCTCCTATTCTACTTTCACATACTTTAATTTCTTCTTGATTTAGAGTCATATAACTAACAGGATATGGATACATTCCTCTTATTTGATTAAATACTTCTCTTGCAGTTTTATTAAAGTCTAGTTTTTCTTCTTCTCTTTTAATGTTGTATGCAAAAGTAACTTCACTTTCATCTTGTTTAATTCTATCATTAGTTTGATTAAATATACTAGGTAATACTTCTAATAATAAATCTCTTCCAATTATACTTAATTTATCATGAATACTTCCTACATTATCACTATCTAATATTTTAATACTTTTTTGTTTGATAATATCCCCATCATCCATACCTTCTGCCATATACATAATTGTAACTCCAGTTTCACTATATCCATCAATTAAACATTTATGAAGAGGACTTCCACCTCTTAATTTAGGAAGAAGAGATGCATGAACATTAATAGCTTTATATTTTGGTGTTTCAAGTAATATTTTTGGTATTATTTGTCCATAAGCACAAGTTATAATAATATCTGGTTTTACGGCTAATATTCTATTATAATCTTCTTTTATTTTATCAGGAGTAAACACTTCAATATTATTTTCAACAGCTAATTCTTTAATTGGTGACATTCTAAGTTCTTGTTTCCTTCCAACTTTAGCATCTTTTTGTGTCACTACTAAAACAACATTAGTTTCCTTAATTAGCATTTCTAATACTGGAATACTAAATTCTGGTGTTCCCATAAATACTACTCTTTTATCTTTCACTTTAATCACCACCTAAATTATATTAAATATTTATATTAATATCAATATTTACATTTTTAATAACTATATTATTAAGTTCATTTAAAACTTTATATAAATTATCTTTATTTTTATATTTTATCATAATATTAAATCTATATTTATTATTAAGTTTTACTATATTAGATACACTTGGTCCAATGACAATATATTCACTTTCAAGTTTACTATCTAAGAATTTTTTTACTTTATTAGCTGACTCTCCTGCCACTTTAAAATCACTACTAGTTACTAATATATTACAAATATAATAGTAAGGTGGATACTTTAATTTCTTTCTTATATTCATTTCATAATTAAAGAATGAATTAAAATCATTTTTTAAAACGGATTTATAAACATAATTATCTTTATTATATGTTTGAATAATTACTTTACCATCAAGATCAAATCTTCCAACTCTACCTGATGTTTGACTTAAAAGTTCATAAGTTCTTTCAGCACTTCTAAAGTCAGGTATTGAAAGAAGTGAATCTGGATTTATTATTCCAACTAAACTTACATTTTCAAAATTTAATCCCTTTGAAATCATTTGTGTACCAACTAAAATATTATAATTTCCACTACTAAATTCTTTAATTAATTTTTGATGAGCATTTTTAGTACTAGTAGTATCAGCATCCATTCTAAGTACTTTAGTATTATATTTTTTTTCAATTAAACTTTCTAATTTTTCAGTACCAAGTCCTAAATCTTTAATTGCTTGTTCATGACATTTTGGACAAACATCATTCCTTTCACATCTATATCCACAATAATGACAAGAATATGAGTTACTACTCTTATGATAAATTAAAGATATATCACAATTAGGACATTTATAAACGAAACCACAATTAGTACATGATAAAAATGTAGAATAGCCTCTTCTATTTAATAGTAAAATTACTTGATGTTTACTAGCTAAAGCTTTATTAATTTCAATATCTAATTTTTCACTAATTATATAATTATGTTTTTTGGCTTCAATTTCCATATCAACAAGTTCAATATTAGGTAGTTTACCACTAATTCTTTTAGTTAATTCAACTAAATGAAGAACTCCTTTTTTACCTCTTGCATATTCTTCTAAAGCAGGAGTTGCACTTCCTAAAACTACTTTTGCATTATTATATTCTCCTCTTTTATATGCAATATCTATTGCCGAATATTTAGGTGTACTTTCTTGTTTATATGTTTGGCTTTGACATTCATCTAATATTATTAATCCAATATTTTTAAGTGGTGAGAATATTGCACTACGAGCACCTACTACTAAAGACACTTCACCTTTCATAATTCTTCTATATTCATCATACTTTTCACCTTCACTTAAAGAACTATGAAATACTGCTACATTATCACCAAACACATTTTTAAATCTTGATACTATTTGAGGTGTTAGAGATATTTCAGGAACTAATACTATTGCTGTTTTATTATTCATTAAACATTTTCTAATAAGTTCTATATATACTTCAGTTTTTCCACTTCCAGTAACACCATATAATAAAAACTTACTATCTTTACTATTTAATATTTCATTTACCGCGGTACTTTGCTCTTCTGTTAAATTAATAGTTTTATCATTTTCTTTTTCTACAAAAACTTCTCTATTAACTTCATATTTATTTAAAATAACAATTCCTTCTTTAATTAAATTATTTAATGAAGGACTAGATATATCTTTTTTTAATAATTCTTTTTCTTTTAATAAATTAATTATTTCTATTTCTTTTACTCTTCTTTTATGTTCTTCTATATATTTATCAACATCTACTTCTTTATTTAATGATGCCTTTATTTCATATTTTTTATTTATATTAGTTTTAATAGATGCTTTTAATGCTTTTGGAAGCATTATTTGGTAGCAGCTTATTAAATTGCATAATAAAGAATTACTCATATACTTACCTAGTTCAAGTAATTCACTATTTAAATAAAAATCACTATCTTGTATTTTAATAATACTTCTATATTCAATATTATTATCTTTATTATTATGTATATTTAAAACAAAACCCTCTACTTCTTTTGAAGCAAAAGGAACAATAACTTTATGACCTATTTTAATAATACTCTTTAATTCATTAGGTATTATATAGTCAAATACTTTATTTAGTGATTTTACTGAATATTCAATAACAACACTTGCTAACATTAAATACCTCTTAAATATGGATTATTTTTAAATTCATAATCTGTAGTTGTAGTTTCACCATGACCCGGATAAATCTTTATATCAGCAGGTAACTTCATAAATGATTTAAGACTTTCAATCATTACTTCTTCATTTTCTATATCATAATTTCCAATAGTTTCTCTAAATATAAAGTCTCCACTAAACATTATTTTTTCTTTTTCAAAATAATAAGAAACACTATCAACCGTATGACCATAATTCTTTATTATTTTAAATTCAAAATCATTAAATTTAACATTTCCAGTACTCTTATAATCAATTACGGCTACATTATATTTATTTTTAATATCATTAAGTGCTCCAATATGATCAAAATGATAATGTGTAACTAATATTTTAACTACTTCTAATTTATTTTTTTCTATTTCGTTTACAATCTTTTCTGCTTCACTTCCAGGATCTATTATAATAGCTTTTGAATTTTTATGTACAATATAACAATTTTCTTCTAACATTCCAGTTTTAATAGCAATTATATTTAACATATTAAATCTCCATTTTTATCAAACATATCTAATAATTTATCTAATCTATCTACAACTTTATATCCTTTTGATTCTAAATCTTTAGAAAATCTAACTGCTATACCACCAGTTTCATTCCATTCTCTTAAGTTACCACTAAAATCATCTACTAGTATAGCATCTTTACTATGAACCATTTTAGTTTTAGATACTCCTCTTGGCACTAGAATAATTGTTATATTTTTAAAATGTCTTCTTAAATATCTTATTTTAACTGTACCTTCTCTTAAAGAATTAATATGTGATAAAAAACTTATTTCAAATCTTTTACTTCTAATTAATTTATTAATACAATTAATTGAATCATTTAAAATATATTTATCTTTAATAACTTGACTAAAATCATATTCAGCAAAGAATGCAGATCTAACACTTTCATCATCTTCAAGTGATATACCTTTCTTTTCTAAATCTCTATATAATGTAGGGATAGTATCCATTACTACTCCATCAAAATCAATATATAATCTTCTCATAACATTACCTCTATAAACAATATAATATTTTGATAATATTTTGTCAAATGATTAATATTAAATTTAAAAAATTTATGATTACTAAGTACAAATAGAAACATACAACTAATGTATGTAATGTGAAAATAGTTATGGAAGAAAAAAGAAGTAAACTTATGTTACTTCTTAATTGGTTGGTGTAAGAACAATACGGGAGCCTAAATCAGGGCCTACAGTACCACCAGCTCTATAAAAATTGAATTGACCAGAACGAGTATTGTCAATGTCATGACCTCCACGAAGGAACCAAGGTGAAGTATCAAGAAAGTATGCATGGTCAGCATACCAAGTACTTTGATTATAACCATTGTTCCAAAATGGGCCAAGCTCCCCTGTTGCATCTCCGAGAATTCTATAATTATATGAAGTAATTGATGTAACTGATTTTGAATATTTATCTAAATATTTATCATATGTAGTATCCGCTATTATACTATCCATTCCACTACTTCCAGTTT
>CANRBS010000049.1 GCA_947628895.1 uncultured Bacilli bacterium | reverse complement strand
AACACTTTTTATTTTGCAATATTTTTTGATAAATTTTAGATAACCTAAAGACTTTTCGTCAGAAATTTGGTACAATAATATTGTGATAGAGTATGGATGGAATAAATAAAGGATTAAAAAGTATATTTATATATTCATTTATTGCTATTTTTATAATAACAACTTTTTTAATAATTTATTATTCTACAAATGATTATAGTAATAAGTTTGTTATATCAATAAATGATACTGATTTATTAGCAAGATATGATACTGAATATGTAAAATTTATTTTTAAAAGATTTAGTGGTGGTACATATAATAAATCTGTATCAAATAATAGTATGTTATTTAATAAAATTAAAACTAGTGATAAATATATTTTAAATATAGAAGAGTATGAAGCTTATAATAGATTTGGTCATAGAGAAGAATATAAAAGTACTAGTAATCAAGAATTAAAAGAAGTATTTGATAATAATAAAACAATGATGGTTCAAAAAGATAATAAAATGATTTATGAAGGTAAATTTTTAAATGATATAACAGATATAATTAAAGAAAATGGAAGATATTATTTTCATGTATATACTAAACAAAAAGGTAGCTCATCTCTTTTTGGATATTCAAAAACATCTCTTCATTTTAATTTTTTGGTAGGTGATGATTATGAATAAAAAATTATTTATACTAATACTTTTAATACCAATAATATTTATAGTTATATTTTATAGATCTATGTTAATTAAAGAAAAACAAAATTATGAAACAATTGATTATGAACAAGAAAAACAAAATATAAAGGAAGTATATAAAAAACATCCTGAAATATTTGATTTTGATTTAAATGGAGAATGTAAAATAACAGTTGAAGATATACATAAAAAGCAAAATAATTATGATTTTGAAATTCAACATGATAAATATGGTAATTCGTGTATTGGATACTATATTCTAAAAAAAGATGGTAATGAAATAAATGTTGATGTATCACATATGTGTGATATGATAAATTATTAAAGTGTGAGGTAATTTATGATTGAATCTAAAAATTTTATAATAAAATGTGATGTATATGAAGAGTACTTAAATGATCTAATTAATGATTTAGAAAAGAATATTTCGAGAATATTTGACTTTTTTAATATAGATAAAATAGATAATAAAATTAATATAGAGATTATATCTAAAAAAGAAAAATTTGATGAATTATTTTTTGATATTCATAAATTTAAACCTGATTTAAATTCAATAGGATTTTATCATGATAATAGAATAATATATTTATCATTTTCTGATTTTAAAAATACTAATCATATTAATGATACTTATGAAGATTATATAAATGTATTAATTCATGAATGTACACATTATGTTCATTCACAATATACTAACAATAAAATGTCACTAAGATGTATAAATGAAGGACTTGCTTTATTTATAGGTCATCAATATTCAGAAATAGATTATAATAAATTTAACTGTAAACTTGATAGTTTATTAAATCAAGAAAACATAGATTATTATAATTATTACTTATTATTTAATTTTATATATGAAAATTATGATAAAGAAACGGTATTTAAATTTATTAGTGATAAAGAATATACAATTAATAATCTTGAGAAAGTATATAAAGATATAGTAAACAAATATAATATTAATTTAGCTATTACTAAATAAAATATTAAACAATTTATTAATTTTGTAGTATACTATTATAAATATTTAAAAAGGTGTTAGTTATGAATGAATCATATTATAAATTAGAATTAGAGGAATTAAATAAAATAAAAGAGCCAAAGAAACTACTTTTACATAGTTGTTGTGCCCCTTGTAGTAGTCATGTTATAACATATTTAACTAAATATTTTGATATAACTATATTTTATTATAATCCAAATATATCACCTAAAGAAGAATATGATAAAAGAAAAGAAGAACAAATTAGATTAATTAATGAATTAAAAACTGAAAATAAATTAGATATAATTGATTGTGATTATGATAATGATTTATATGAAAAATCTGTTAAAGGTTATGAAAATTGTCCTGAAAGAGGAGATAGATGTACTATATGTTTTAAATTAAGACTTGATAAGACTGCTAAAATAGCTAAAGAATTAAATTATGATTATTTTTGTTCAACACTTAGTGTAAGTCCATATAAAAATTCAAAATTAATAAATGAAATAGGTAAAGAAATGGAAGAAAAATATAATATTAAATGGTTATATAGTGATTTTAAAAAAGAAGATGGATATAAAAAATCAATAGAATTATCTAAAAAATATAATTTATATAGACAAGATTATTGTGGGTGTAAATATTCAATTAGAAAGAAAGATTAAAACTTTCTTTTTTATTTTATGAAAATAATATATAATAGATTTAGGAGAAAAATTATGAAATTAGCAGTTTTTACAGATATACATGGTAATTATGAAGCATTAAGTACAATTATTAATCATGTTAATAAAAATAATTATGATCATGTTATATTTCTAGGAGACATGATAGGTCTTGGTGTGGATAGTGATTTATGTTTAAAATTAATAAAAAAAAATAATATTAAGTTTTTAATTGGTAATCATGAATATTATTATATTAAAGGTATAGAAAATATTGAAAGTTTAGATAAAAGTAGATTAGATCATGAAATTTGGGTTAGTAATAATATTAAAACTAGTATTAATGATTTAAAAGATTATAAATATGAATTAACAATAAATAATATTAAATTTACTTTTTTACATTTTTTTATGAATGATAATGAAGATTATCCATATGAACATTTATCAATATTAAGAAATAATAAATATAAAGAAATATTTGATAAAATAGATAGTGATTATATATTTTATGGTCATTTACATGATGATAGATATGATGAAATAAACAATAAAAAGTATTATGGTTTAAATAGTAGTGGATGTGTAAAAGATGATAAAACTTTTTATTATGAAATTAATGTTTCAAATGATGTAAAAGTAAAAAAAGTATATTTAAAATTTGATAGAAAAAAATTAGTTAGTAAACTTTTAAGCACTGAATTTCCAGATAAAAAGAAAATATTAAATGATTGTTATGGAATAAAATAAAAAACTGAATAATCAGTTTTTTTAACATTTTTTATTATCACATTTTTCAGTTGAATATTCAATTTCTAATGTTGCATGATATATTTTATGTGATGATAACTTCTTTTTAATTTGTTTTTTTAATGTTATAATTTCATCTTTATTTAATTCTTTATTTAAATGAATATGTGCTGTCATACAATTATTAATACCATCTAAAGACCAAACATGTAAATGATGAATATCTTTAATAGAGTCAAAAGAAGTTTCAATATCTTTTACAATTGCTTCTATATTAATATTTTTTGGTACTTTTTCCATAAATATATCAAATACTTCTTTAATATTTCTATAAACATGATATAAAATATATAAAGCTATTAATATTGATAAAATAGGGTCAATAATTATCCAATTATATAATTTAATAAATATACTACCAATAAGTACTGCTATCCATCCAAGTACATCTTCTAACATATGAAGATTAATTGATTTTTCATTATGATTGTGACTTCTAGATGTTTTATATGCAGCATATCCATTAATAAATACACCAAATATAGCAAATATAATCATTGCATCATGATTGATTTCTTCTGGATGTATAAGTCTTGGAATAGCATTATATAAAACAACAATTGATCCAGTAATTAATACCATAGATGTTATAATTGCACCAAGGAGTGAATATCTTAAATAACCAAATGTATATGTATTATCAGCTGATTTTTGACTTTTCTTTTCAAGTAAATATGAAATACCTATTGAAAAAGAATCACCTAAATCATGTATTGAATCAGTAAATATTGAAATACTATTTGTAAGAAAGCCACCAATTGCTTCTAAAACTGAAAATATTAAATTTAGAAAGAAAGCAATTTTTATATTTTCTTTTGAATCACTATGTTCATGTATATGATTATCATTACCATTATCATTATCTTCTTTATCATGATTATCTATTACAATTTGTTCATCTATTTTATCTTCTTTTAATTTATCTTTTTTCATTTTTACCTCCAAAATAATTATAACACAGTTAACTTTATTTAGATAATATTTTATTGAATAATTACATAAATTTTAGTATAATAGCGGTGGTGAAAACAAATGAGAGAATTAATAAAAACTTTAGCAGCAACAAATAATAATTTTTCATTAACTGTTACAATATTATTAGGTATAATAGTATTTTTATTAATTACAATAGTTATACTTACTATAATAAAAATGGTGAAAGATAAAAAATAAAAATGAAACAAAAATTTAATATTTTATATTGGTGGGGTTTTCTAATTATTTATCTAGAAATTATATACAAGTTTTTTATATTGAAAAACTTATTTTCTTATACAACAATTTCAGTTATTATATTTTGCCTTCCATTAATAATAATTTTTACTTTATTAAGCAGTTTATTTAGTGAAAAAATAAATAAGATTATTACTTATTTAATATCAATTTTTTTAATTATATTAGTACTTGCTCAAATAGTATATTTTAATTTTTATAGTTCAATATTTTCAATATTTTCATTAACTACTGGAACAGGGCAAGTAATGGAATTTTATAGTGCTATTATTAAAGTAATACTTAGAATTTGGTATATATTTGTATTAGTATTTATTCCTTTTATATTATTTATTATTTTTAATAAATATTTTAGTTACAAAAAAATTAAGTTAAAGAGTACTTTTAAATATTTAGTAGCTTTTATTATTTCATTGTTTTTAATTGTATTAGATATTAAGTTAGATAAAGATTATTATTCATTAAATAGACTTTTATATAAAACACACTCACCAGTACTTACTATAAATAAAGTAGGTATATTAAATATGGAAATAATTGATTTATATAGATATATATTTAAATTTGAAGAGAAAATAAATGATAGTGTAGTAAATAAAACTATTTATGATGAAGATAAATATAATGTAATTAATATTGATTTTGATGAATTAATTAAAAATGAAAATGATGAAACTATTAATAAAATACATAAATATTTTAGTAAACAAATACCAACAAATAAGAATGAATATACAGGGCTATTTAAAAATAAAAATTTAATATTTATAACAGCAGAATCATTTGATACAATTGGAATTAATAAAGAATTAACACCAACATTATATAAACTTAAAAACAATTCATTTGTATTTAATAATTATTATCAACCATTATATCCAATATCCACATTTGATGGTGAATATATGAATTTAACTAGTTTAATACCAAAAGAAGGTACATGGAGTTTATCACAAACAAAAGATATGAATATGTTTTTATCTTTTGGAAATATATTTAATAAAATGAATTATAATACATATGCTTTTCATAATTATAGATATGACTTTTATGATAGACAATTATCACATAAAAATTTAGGATTTAATTATATGGGGTGTGGAAATGGTCTTGAGAAATTAATGAATTGTAATAATTGGCCAAATAGTGATTATGATTTGATTAATGCAACTAGTGATATGTATTTAAATGATGATAAGAATTTTGCTATTTATTATATGACTGTTAGTGGACACTTAGATTATAATTTTAAAACAAATGATATGTCTAATAAAAATAAAAATCTTGTAGAAAATTTAAATTATTCAGATAGTGTTAAAGCATATATTGCAACTCAAATAGAATTAGATAGAGCAGTAGAATTACTAATTAATAAATTAGAGTCTGCTAATAAATTAAATGATACTTTAATAGTTATAGCACCTGATCATTATCCTTATGGTTTATCTTATAAAGAAATGAATGAAGTAAGTGAATTTGATAGAAGTGATTTATTTGAAAATTATCATACTACACTTATTATGTATAATCCTACTATTGAAAGGACTGAAA
This sequence comes from uncultured Bacilli bacterium, assembly GCA_947628895.1. Taxonomy (GTDB): domain Bacteria; phylum Bacillota_I; class Bacilli_A; order RF39; family UBA660; genus CAG-1000. Next base: position 3,750 of record CANRBS010000049.1, on the reverse strand, counting down.
TTAATAAATATGTAAGTGGTATTGATATAATACCTACATTATATAATTTATTTGGTATAGAATATGATTCTAGATTATTTATGGGAAGTGATGTATTTAGTGATAGTGAAGGATTAGTAATGCTTTCTAATAGAAGTTTTATTACTGATAAAGTAAAATATAATTCTATTAATAAAAAATATACTAATTTAACTAATGATAAAGTAACTGATAAATATATTAAAGAAAAAAATGATATTGTTAATAATAAATTTGCAATATCTTCACTAATACTTGATAAAAAGTATTATAATTTAATAGGAGAATCTTATGAAAATAGAAGTAAATAATTTAAATGTAGAAGAAGTTTTATTTAGTGGTGAATGTTTTAGAGCAAGAAAAGAAAGTGATGGTTCTATTACTAATATTTTGAAAGATAGAGTTATTAATATTAAACAAGATGGTAACATATTAACTATAGAATCTTCTAATTATGATAATTTAAAAGAAGTAATATATGAATATTTTGATTTAAATAGAGATTACAATAAAATAAATTCTATATTAGCAAGTAAAGATGAAAATATGAAAAGTATGATAGATAAATGTTTAAATTTTAAAATACTTAATCAAGATTCATTTGAGATGTGTATAAGTTATATTATAAGTCAAAATAATAATGTTAAAAGAATTAGTAATTCTGTTGAACAAATTGCTTTAAAATATGGAAAAGCCGTAAAATTTAAAGATAAAGTTTATCATTTATTTCCAACTTATGAAGAATTAAAAACCGTAACTAGTGAAGAATTTAAAACATTTGGTGTGGGTTTTAGAGATAAGTATATCGTAAATTATTTAAATAGTTATAATGATTTAAAAGATATAGACAAGTTATCAACAGAAGCCGCCTTAAAAGAATTAATGAAAGTAAAAGGTATTGGTTTAAAAGTAGCTTCATGTATATTATTATTTGGATATAAAAGATTAGATGTATTCCCAATAGATACATGGGTAAAACAATATATGGTGGAACACTATAATATTAAAGATAGTCAAAAAGAAATAGAAAAGTTTGCAAGAGAAAAATTTGGTGAATACTCAGGATTAGTAATTCAATATATGTTTCATAGTCAAAGAAATATGTAAAAATTATTGAAATAAAAAATTTATTATGATATTTTAGTATTGAGGTATGATATGAAAGAAATTGTTTTAAATCATCCATTGATTACTCACAAGTTATCTATTTTAAGAGATAAAAATACAGGAACTAAAAAATTTAGAGAATTGATTAGTGAAATATCAATATTACTTTGTTATGAAGCTATGAAAGATGCAAAATTAAATAAAGTAACTATTGAAACACCACTTGAGAAGTATGAAACAAAGTGTTTAAATGAGGATAATTATGCATTTGTTCCAATCTTAAGAGCAGGTATGAGTATGGTAGAAGGTATCATTAAAGTAGTACCTAATGCTAAAATAGGTCATATTGGTTTATATAGAAATGAAAAAACTTTAGAACCAGTAGAATACTATTATAAAATGCCAGAAAATATTAATAAAAGAGAAGTATTTGTATTAGATCCAATGCTTGCGACAGGTGGAAGTGCAATTGCTACAATTGATAGATTAAAACAAGATGGTGTAAAGAAAATTAAATTCTTATGTGTAATAGCAAGTCCTGTTGGTATAGAAAATTTAAAGAAAGCACATAGTGATGTAGAAATATATTGTGCATCAGTTGATAGATGCTTAAATGCCGTAGGTTATATACTTCCAGGACTAGGAGATGCAGGAGATAGAGTATATGGTACAAAGTAACACTATTAATTAGTGTTCTTTTTATTTATATTTGTGTTATAATTTATTTATGATAAAGAAAATTATAAAAGAAAATAAGTGGTATTTATTGTGGATAATTTTAACTATAACTATTCTAACAATATTAATGAAATCTTCTTTCAGTGATACTGTTATGATAATAGATAATAAAATTATAAAAATAATGAATAATATAGTTTACAATCCATTAACAAGTATATTTAAAATTATTACAATATTTGGAGATTTATATATACCAATAATTATAATTGTGTGTATATTTATATTTTTAAAGAATAAATGGTATTTTTATTTATTAACTAGTGGGTATGCCTTTTCTGGAATAATTACTTATCTTTCAAAACTATTAATTGGAAGAGCACGACCTGTTAGTGCATTAATTGATATACCAAAAAGTTTTAGTTTTCCAAGTGGTCATACGGTAACATCATTAGTATTTTATATTTTACTTTGTTATTTAATTGTTTGTAATAAAAATAAAAAAACTAAAGTAATATCAATGATATTTGTAACAATATTTGTTTTGTTAATAGCAATTTCAAGAATATATTTAGGTGTTCATTATTTTTCTGATGTAATAGGTGGATTTTTAATTGGAATACCTTGTATATTATTTATAATAAATGTAATAAAAAAGAATTTTAAGGAGAGGTTATTATGAAAGCATTAATTTTAGAAGGTGGTGGAGGTAAAGGTGCCTATGAAGCTGGAGCAATAAAAGCATTAAATAAAAAAAAAATTTATTTTGATGGTGTAGGTGGTACATCAATCGGAGCTATTAATGCTGTTTGTTATGCTGCTAGAAGCTGTGATGTAATGTATAAAATTTGGCTTACTACTAATAGTGATGAATTATTTGGAATAGAAACTGAATTCTTAACAAATTTTTATAATAAAACTTTTACAAGAGATGATATAAAAAGAGGTTTTAAATCTATTCAAAACATAATAAAAAATAAAGGAATAGATATTGCTAATATAAAAGCTGTTTTATCTAAAAATATAAGTGAAAAAAAATTTAGAAAAAGTAAAATTGATTTTGGACTTAATACATTTAGTTTAAGTGATTTAAAACCAGTCGAAGTTTTTAAAGAAGACATACCTGAAGGTAAACTTATTGACTATGTTTTATCAAGTGCTTATTTGCCATTTTTTAAATTTGAAAAAATTATAGACGATAAATATTATGTCGATGGTGGAGTTTATAGAAATACACCTATTGATATGTTTATTAATAAAGGATATGATGAAATATTAGTCATTAAAGCATGGAGAACTAAATTAAAATATAAACATAAAAAAGGTTTAAAATTAAATGTAATTACTCCAAGAGAAAGTTTAGGATCACCTGTTTTGTTTGAACCAAGTGTATCAGAATATAGAATGAATTTAGGATATTATGATACATTAAAATTTTTAGATAATTTAGATGGTAATAAATACTATTTTAAAAATTATAATGAAAAGTATTATAATGGCTTATTTGATAAATCAGCTCTTAAAAAAATGATAAAAAAATATAACAATGGTATAACTCCTAAATCAAATAAAGAATTTATATTAAAAATAATAGAAAGAATTTGTAAAGAACAAAAAATTAATAGATTTAAAGTTTATAATTTACCATATTTAATTACTAAATTAAAATATATTTTATCAGGTAAAATTAAAAATCAATATTATGATTTTATTAAAAATATAAAAGTAGATTTTGAATAAAAATTTACTTTTTTTCATAAATATATTGAAAAATAAATATAATATGTTAAAATATTATTACTGATGCAGGTATAGTTCAACGGTTAGAATGTGGCCTTGCCAAGGCTAAGATGCCGGTTCGATTCCGGTTACTTGCTCCAGTGACGTTTCTGTTCGAACTTTTATAGTTTGAACTTAAATATATAATCAATCCGTTCGGGTTGATTT
>CANRBS010000048.1 GCA_947628895.1 uncultured Bacilli bacterium | reverse complement strand
ACTTGACATAAAAAAATCCAGTATCTAACTGGTATTGAATAAGATTTAAATTTAAGTCAACTGCAAAACTCGGGAGCTGAAAAATAAAATTACAGGAGTGAAAAAATAAATTCACTCCTTTTTAAATAAAATAAAAAAAAACAAAATTAAATAATTATTGAAATTTATCTTTTGTTTTGTTATACTTAATTAAGATAAGATAGTAGGTGAATATATGTTAGATAATAAAATTCTCATAAATTTATATTGTTTATCATTAGGTAAAACTTTTGAAGTATATTTGCCTATAAATGAAAAAGTAGGAAATATAACTAAAATATTAAATACAACATTATTTGATTCAATTGATGCATCAAAAAACTATATGTTTTTAAATGCAGATACTGGAAATGTATATAAAAATAATGAATTAATACGCCAAACAGATATAAAAAATGGATCAAAAATAATATTAATATAAGAATAAAAAAGGGTTAGTGTGTTATGAATATATATTTATTTGATGAAAATTCTATTATTACATTTTCTTTACCAACTAAAAAAATTGGTAATTTTTGGCTTACAGATGATGAAAATAAAAACATAGTAAATATAAAAGATGATAATAATAATTGGATTATTAGTGGAAGTGAAAATACTAAAATTATATCAGGAAATAATGAAGATAAAGTTATTTTAAAATCAAAAAATTATTATATTGTTGAGAAAAATAATAAAAAATATCCATTATTTGTAGATGACTCAAGTGATAATACATTTAATCCATACATTATTAAAGAAAATCAAATAATTAAAATTGGAAAACAAGAAGATAATGATGTAGTAGTAAGCATTCCTTACTTTCAAAATTTACATTTTAGTTTATCATTAGAAAAAGGTTATTATAAAATAGAAAAAATGCCAGAATCAATAATGTATTTAAATGATGAAATAATTAAAAATGATATAACTTATGCTAAAAATGGAGATGTAATTAATGTTTATGGAATTAAATTTGTTCTTGCATATAATTTAATATTTATAAATAATCCTATTAACAGAGTAGCTATAAAAGATACTTTAGAAAAGAGAGTTTTTTCTGTTAATGATGAAATAACTTCAGAAGAAATAATTAATGAAAATTTATATAATGATGATGATTATTTCTTAAGAAGTCCAAGACTTAGAAATATAATTGAAACATTTAAATTAAATATAGATTCTCCACCACCAAAAGAAAACATACAACAAACTCCATTAATTATGACTTTAGCACCAATGATTACAATGGCAGCAAGTTCAATGATTACACTTGCAAATGCTATACAGTCTATAACAGCAGGTGAAAGAACTTGGAAACAAAGTATTCCAACTTTAGTAATATGCATTTCAATGTTACTAAGTATGTTAGTATGGCCTTTTGTAACTAGAATGTATGAAAAAAGTCAAAAGAAAAAAAGAGAAAATGATAGACAAGAAAAATATAAAAATTATTTAGCAAGTAAAAAAGAAAATTTATCAATAGAATATAATATGCAAAAAAGAATATTAGAAGAAAATTTACTTTCATCTGATATTTGCTATGATATAATATTAAACAAAAGAAGAACTCTTTGGGAAAGAAAAATAGAAGAAGGAGACTTTTTAACTGTTAGACTTGGTAAAGGTGAAATAGCATTTGATGCTGATATATCATATAGAAGTGAAGATTTTACAATGGATGATGATAATCTTAAACAAATGCTTGATGAATTAATAAAAACATATGAAACATTAACAGATGTTCCAATTGGATATTCATTTTCATATAATAGATATACAGCAATAAGTGGACTAAATCCAAAATATATATATTTTGTTAATAACTTGTTATTACAAATGATGGCATTTCATAGTTATGATAATTTAAAATTTGTTATATTTACTAATAAAAAGAATCAAAAAAGATGGGAACATTTTAAAGATTCACCATATTGTTTTTCAGATGATAAATATTATAGATTTTTTGCAACTAATACAGAAGAAATGCAAGAAATATCTGATTATTTAGAACAAACATTTAATAATAGAGAAATATCATCTAATAATGATAGTGAAAAAAATAATTTTTCTAAGTTTAGTCCTTATTATTTATTAATAATTGATGATATAGATTTAGCTAGAAAAATAAATATTGTAGATAGAGTGTTAGAAGGAAAAAATAATTTTGGTTTTAGTATTTTAGTAATAGAAGAAAGATTATCTAAATTACCAAGTCAAATAACTAAATTTATAAATATTGGAGATAAAACATCAGTAGTTGTAAATAGTGAAAATAATGATAGAATTAGATTTTCTGATGAAATAAAAAATTATGATATGAATTTAGTAACAACTACACTTATGAATTTACCATTATATATTGATAGTAATATAAAACAATTACCTAATTCACTTACATTTTTAGAATTATTTAGTGTTGGTCAAATAGATCAATTAAATATACTTAATAGATGGAAAGAAAATGATTCTACTAAATCATTAAAAGCTGAAATAGGTGTTAATGAAAATAATGATACATTTATATTAGATTTACATGAAAAAGCACATGGACCACATGGTTTAATAGCAGGTATGACTGGTAGTGGTAAATCTGAATTTATAATAACATACATACTTTCTATGGCTGTAAATTATAGTCCAGAAGAAGTTGCTTTTGTATTAATAGATTATAAAGGTGGAGGTCTTACAGGAGCATTTATTAATAGTGAAACAAAAGAAAGATTACCACATATTGTAGGTACAATTACAAACTTAGATAAAGCAGAAATAAATAGAGCACTTTCTAGTATTCAAAGTGAACTTAGAAGAAGACAAACTAAATTTAATGAAGTAAGAGATAAATTTGGGGAAAGTACAATAGATATATATAAATATCAAAAACTTTATAGAGATGGTGTTATTAAAGAACCAATTCCACATTTAATAATAGTATGTGATGAATTTGCAGAATTAAAAGATCAACAACCTGATTTTATGGATGATTTAATTAGTACTGCTCGTATAGGTCGTTCTTTAGGAGTTCATTTGATTCTAGCAACTCAAAAACCAAGTGGTGTAGTAGATTCACAAATTTGGTCTAACTCTAAATTTAAAGTATGTTTAAAAGTTCAAGATAAATCAGATAGTATGGAAATGATTAAATGTGATTTAGCAGCTGAACTTAAAACTGTTGGTAGATTTTATTTACAAGTTGGTTATAATGAATATTTTGCAATGGGACAAGCTGCTTGGGCAGGAGCACAATATTATCCAAACAAAGAATATAAAAAACCAGTTGATAAAAATTTGTATTTTATAGATAATACAGGTGCTATTAAAAGAACATTAAGTAATACACTTGCTAAAAAATCATTAAAATCTGAAGGTGAAGAACTTACATCTATTGTAAAATATATAACAGATATAAGTAAAAATATTGATATTAATGTAAGACAATTATGGTTAGATAGAATACCAAATAAAATATTAATACAAGATTTATTTAAAAAATATAATTATGCAAAAGAAAGATTTAATATTAATCCAATAATTGGTGAATATGATGATCCTGAAAATCAATTACAAGGATTGTTAACTTTACCTATAACAAGAGAAGGTAATACTGTTTTATATGGAATGGCTGATAGTGGAAAAGATGAATTTTTATCTTCCTTAGTTTATTCTATAATAATGACATATGATACAAGTGAAGTTAATTTATATTTAGTAGACTTTGGTGCTGAAACTTTAGTGAATTATAGTGAAGCTCCTCAAGTTGGTGATGTAATATTAAATGGTAATGATGAAAAATTAGAAAATCTTGCTAAAATGTTAAATAGTGAAATGAATAAAAGAAAAAAATTATTTATTTCATTTAATGGAAACTATAAAGATTTCATAAAAAATAGTGAAAAAACATTACCAAATATAGTTGTAGTTATTAATTCTGTTGAAGTACTTACTGATGTTTATCAAGACTATATAGAAAAACTAATTCCAGTTATTAGAGAAGGAAGTAAATATGGTATCAACTTTGTAATAACAACAAGTAGTCAAAATAATATTAAGTTTAAAGTAGCTCAAGCTTGTAAACAAATATTAACACTTCAATTAAATAATGAAAGTGATTATAGAGATTTATTAGGTAAGACAAATGGACTTATTCCATCTTCATGTTTAGGAAGAGGACTAGTTAAATTAGATAGAGTTTTAGAATTTCAAACAGCTTCAATTACTAATGAAGATTCAAGTTATAATACAATAAAAGAATTAATAAGTTTATTAAATGAAAAAGGTATTAATAAAGCAAGAGAAATACCTGTTATGCCAGATGTAATAAAATTAGATAGATTTAAAGATAAATATAAAGATATAACTACTATTCCAATTGGACTTACAAAAGAAACATTGGTATCTAGTTTATATGATTATTCAAAAAATGTTTGTAATATTATTTCTTCAAGTGAACTTACAACTACAAAAAAATTTATGTTAAATTTCTTAAAATTAATTGAACAAAATAATAATACATTTAATAGAGTAGTAATTGATGCATGTAATTATTTTGAAGATTTTGATTATAATATTAATTTAATTACAAGTGACTTTAATAAATCAATTGATCAATTAAAATCATTTGATGATAAAATACAAGAAACTCTTGTTAATAATAATTTAAATTTAAGAAGTCTTAAAGATTTAGCAAATAGTTTAGTTATAATTGTTGGATTAGATAAATTCTTAAATAAATTAGATGATAGTCATAAAGAAATGTTTAAAACAATATTAAATAATCAAAAAGAAGCATTAAAAATAAACTTTATATTTGTAGATATTCCTTCTTCATTTAAAAAATATGAATATGAAGATTGGTATAAAAATAATATAAATGATAATACAGGATTATGGATAGGACCTAATATTTCACAACAATATGTAATAAAGACTATTATTCAACCAAATTCAATGAATTTAATTGAAAATGATTATGGTGTTGTTGTTAATAATGGTATACCTGTTGTTATTAAACTTTTAAATGAAATAAAAGAATAAAAACTTTACAAACAATTTGCAATAGTTTATAATTATTATAGGAGGTAATAATAAATGAATCATAAAGTAAGTAGTGTCCAAAATTTGTTTGATGATGCTAAAAATTTATATGTTAAAGTAGTATCAGGTGGAGCAAATTCAGGAGATTCTATTATTAATAATTTGCAAAGAGGAATTAATACTTTGAAGACTTGTTGGGCAGGTAAGGATGCAGGAGTTCAAATTCAAAATCTTATAATTGTACACAATGCAATGGTTACAGTTAGAAATTCATTAGGAGCACTTGCTGAAACAACAACTAAAATAGCTACAAACTATAGAGAAATTCAAAACTCTAATGGTGCTGGTCTTGAAATGTTAACTCCAGTAATTAATGAAACTAAACCAGTATTAGCTAATTATAGTGATAATAGAGATTCAGTTAATATTTCTGTTTCTTTAGCTAATAATGGTAATATGAACATAAAAACTGCAAATTCTGAAATAGAAAATTTTATTAGTGAAGTAAGAAAATCTTTTGATTCCATTATGAACAACTGGACAGAAGGTCCTGGTAGAGATGAATTTCAAAGTGAATTCAATAGTTTTGTAAGTAATGCAAATAGATATAGAGAATTATTAAATCAAGTATCTATTAGTATTACTCAAGCAATTAAAAACTATGGTGGATAATAAAAGAAGCTTTAAAGCTTCTTATTTCCTAAGAAGAATAATATTATTCTTTTTAGGAAATAAGAGGAGAAAATATTATGAGTATTGATGAACAGATAACAGATTATACTAATAAAAAAGGTAAAGTTGATGACATACATGCACAAGCACAAGATTTAGCAAGTAAAATAGAACCTGTAGTAAGTACTTTTCAAGAAACAGGAAATTTTTTATATGGTGTTAGAGTTGCAAATAGTCCTCTTGATGATGAATATTTAATAAATACTGCATCTGTTTTAAATTCTTATAAAGAGGGACTAGTTACTTTAACTAATGATTGCATAGTAGAAAGTAATAAACTTGGACAAAAAATAAAAAATTTAGAAGATGAAAAGAAAAGACAAGAAGAAGAAGCTAGAGCAGCAGAAGAAGCAGCAGAAGAAGCTGCAAAAAATAGACGAAGATCAAGTACTAATAATACAAATAAATCTAAAAGAGCGACTTTATATAGAGAATTTAATTAAAAGGGTGTTTATATGCAATGCTTGAATTGTGGAAAAGAAGTAGATATTAGTTATGGAATATTAGAATGTCCATATTGTGGTAAAAAAATAGATAATAAAAAATTATCTAGTTTTAATAATGATACAAAAAAAAGCAAATCAAGTAAATTAAAAAAAGGATTAGTAGCAGGTGGTGCTGTAACAGCTGGAACAGCAAGTGCATATGCTTTAAATAAATTATCAAAAAATATAAATAAAAAAAGCTCAACAAAACCATCAAAAACTAGTATTAAAGAAATTGTAGATAATAATTTAAATAATAGTAAAATAGAAGATTCAAATACAGAACAAATAACAAAAGATAGTCCTGTTTTAGAACAAAGTAATACACAGTCTTCAAGACAAAATAATGTACAATCTACAGCAAAAGCAAATACTAAGAAAAATAAATCAAATTCAAATAAATCAAAAACTGATAAAACTGAAAATAATGAAGAATTAACAAAAGATTCAACTAATTCTCTTAATAATAATGAAGCTACAGATACAAACAACAATAATAATAATGAAGAAATGACAGAAGAGAAAACTGAATCTTTTGATAGTAATGAAACTACAAATAATCGTGATGAAGTTGAACAATCATCAAATGAACAAGTTATAGAAGAAGAAACAGAAGAAGGATTTGAAAATTTAACTCCAGAACAAGCAGAACAAGCTAAAATTGATGATAGTGGAGAAAGTTCAGAATATTATGCTGCTAAATATAAAAATGCAAAAGAAGAAATGCTTTTTGATCCTTTTTGTTTATCACAATCAATTTTAGTAATTCAAAGAGGATTTCGTGTTTTTGCCAATTTATTAACTTCTCTAAATAAATTAAAGGAAACTTTAAATAATGATATTAAAGTTAATATTTCATATAATATTTCTGGCTTAGAAAAAACTATACTTGAAGCACTTGGTTCAGATGGATCTGGTGGAAAGGTTCAAGAAATAAAAAGTAAATTAATAAATATAAGGTCAAGAGCAATAGATAATGTTGGTGGATTAGATGAATATTATAAACAAATGAAATCTAGTAGCATATATCAAGACTATGTTGAAAAGCGAGAATTAGCCAACTCTATGAAGATTTTATCTTCAAATGATGTTGATTATTCATCTAAAGAATATAAAGAAGCAAAGAAATTTTTAAATGATTATGCCAGTAGAATAACGGCTGAATCTATTTATGATGAAAATGGTTATTTAGATATTAATAAAATAAAAGAAAAAGCAAGATCTAGAAATTCTGTTTATAATTTTAATAAAAGAGAATATGAAAATGTATCTGACGAAGATCTTTCAATTCTTGCTTTTAATGCAGCAGTAAATTCTAGAGAAACTTATCAAAAAATGAATTCATTAAATGATGAGATAAATGAATTAAATAAAATTATAGAAGATGCTGAATTAATAAATCAAGCAGGGAATAGTGCAGCTGGTACTATAGGAATACAACCACCATTAATTTTGCTTCCAGCGAATGATTATTCAGGTATGAATGTACTTGAAGCAAAAGAGAAAAAAACAGAGTTAGAAAATAAAATAAATAATTTGAGTAAACAACTTGACTCTTATAATAAATTTTCTCTTTCTGTAGAAGCAGAATCAATTTTTAGAATAGATCCAGAGAAAAGAACAAATGCAGATAAAGATAGATTAATATCAATAGAATATGATATGTATGAACTAAATAAAGTTGATTTAAGTTCTAAAAGTGCAACAGTTGAAAATCAAATTGCAAATCTAGCAAAACAAAAGGAAGCATTAGAAACTAAAGGTGCAAATCAATATGTAATGGATAATAAAGCATTTTTATATACTGATACCGCGGCTACTTTTGGAGTAGTAGAACAAACAGGACTTGGTCTTCTTGGTTTGTCAGATGAAGATAAAGAAAAATATAATAGAATTATAAATAGACTAAATGATTTAGAAAAAGAAAAAGCAAATATATTAAAAACTAAAACTTTATATGATTCTATGGAACAAATGTTGACTACTCAAGTTAGTGATTATGAAAAATATAATAGTCTTGCAAATATAGCAATAGAAAAAAATACTGTTATGGTTGATACATTTAGTGGAGCTACTAGTACAGAATATGTATTTAGAGATAAAACAACAAATGAAAAATTGAACTTAACAAAAGAAGAAAAAGCATTAGTTTTAGCATGTAATGGTGAAAAAATTGGAACAGATAGTGCTTATTATAGAGAAAATTCAATAATTAATAAATATGTAGATTATATAAATAAAAGTAGTCAAGAATTAAATCAAGATGTATTTGGAATTTTAGCATATAATTATAATAAAGAAAAAGCTGGTAAAGGCGGTAATTTTAATTCATCTTTCGATTATTATTTTGATCAAGCAGCAAGAATGATTGGTCAAGAAAAATCAGATGAAATAACAAATTATCTTGATACCCATTCAATGGATTGGCTTACATTAGCTGGAGTTGGAATTGGAGATGGAGTTAATAGTTTTTTCCGTGGAATAGATAATGCATTAAAACTTGATATTGTTGATAATAGAAGAGATGCTAATGATTATAAAGCAATGGGTATTGCAGATTATATTACCAATTCTGATACTTATAATGAAGCTTATGCTGATTTCTTAAATGCTGATTATGAGATAATGAATAGTATAGGTAATATGTTACCATCAATAGCTGCATCTATTGCATGTGCTCCTTTTGGAGGAGCAGCACTTGGTACTATCCTTATGGGTGTAAGTGCTGGTGGAAATTCTATGAAACAAGCTTTACAAGAGGGAATGAGTAGAGAAGCCGCAATTGCTTATGGTGTGTTAAGTGGTACATCTGAAGCTGTACTAGAGAAATATCTCGGAGGTCTTCCAGGGATATCTAATATGACATCTACTGTTGGAAGCCATGGATTAGTAAAATTATTAAAAGCTGGAGCTAGTGAAGCTTTAGAAGAGGCATCACAAGAATTTTTAGATCCATTCTTTAAATTATTTACAACTGGTGAATGGGAAGGCATTTCAGTTGAAAATATGGCAAAAGCAGGACTTTATGCATTTATAACAGCAGGTATAATGAATGGTTTAGATGTAAGTTTTGAAGGTGTATCTTATCATTTAACAGATGATTATACAGCACTTTCTAATATTGCTAGTAGGCATGTACATGAAAATGTCCCTTTAAAACAAAAAGTTCAAGGTTTTTTAAGTGATTTAAAAGTAGTACAATCTTATGATTTACAATCAATTGAGTCATCATTATCTGAAAATCAAAGCTTAAAAAATTCATTTGAAATAGCAAGAAAATTAAATCCAAAAGAAGAAATGTCATTTGATGATTATATATCAAGCTTAGCTGTTGATTCTGTTTTAAGTCAAGATAATGGTCATATTAAAGATATAAATAATCAAATAAAAGAAAAAAATAAAGCAATAAATGAATTACAACCAGGAAGTACTGTTGATCCAAAAATAAAAGAAAAAATTACAGAACATGAAAATAAAATATTAGAATTAGAACACGAAAGAGATTCTTTTGTTCCTACAGCAGAAGATATGATAAAAGGCATGGAAGAATTGTCTAGAGCAAGAACTGTTTTAGGTATAAATGAACTTTTAAATAGTAGTAAGAATTTAAGAAAAGATATTTCTACTTTACCAGCAGAAACTATTTTAGAATACTTTAAATTAAATAATTTTGCAAAAACAAATGAGTCAATAAAATTAATAGCAAATATGACTGAAGAGCAAAAAAATAGTATTTCTTCTTTATCTAGTGATGCAAATGAATTGTTAGGTATTGATTCTCCAACTATATCAGTAGCAGCAGATGAACATTTTGATGTAGATGACATAATAGAAGAAGTTAGAGAAGCAACAGAAGAAAAATCACTAAATACAGTAGAAGATTACGAACAAGCAGCAAAAACAGCAAGAGATGAAGCAGAAAGATTAAAATTGTCATTAGAA
>CANRBS010000047.1 GCA_947628895.1 uncultured Bacilli bacterium | reverse complement strand
TTAAATTACGAATCTTTTACTATTGATTCTGTTGATAAAAAATTACTACAACCTTTATTAAAAGAAAATGCTAAACTAATGGAAAAAATTAAAGAATTAAGTGTTAAAATTTCAAATATAGAAAAATATATTGAAACCTATAAAGATATTCAAAGTCAAAATGAATCTCTTAAAAGTAATATTCAAGCAAAAGAAGATGAACTTGATGTATTATATAATTTAATAGTTAAGTTAAATGATGAAAAAGAAAAGCTTACTCAGAAAATAAAATCTTACGAACAAAGTTTAGAAAAATTAGTTTAGCAATCCAAAAAGAGGAGTATGTTTTTTAATATACTCCTCTTTTTTATTACTATGTATAAAATTTAGTTATAATAATAAAATTTTTCTACTTTTTCTTTAAAATCTTCAATTCCATTAATCCAGTCATATTTTATGTCATTATTTATAGCATTAAAATGTTTCTTTGCACAAACAATTTTAATTTTTTCTTTGTCCGTTAAGTCTTCCCAATTTTTCTTCCATTTCGTTTCAGCTATAAAATAAATCATTGCTTGTTCATCATTAATTTTATATACAACTGCCCAATCTGGTGAATAATTTTCGATTGGATTTTCTATAATAAAACTTCCCTTTTTTATTTTAGAATACATTAATACATCTTTATTATTTTCAAGAAAATCAGCGAATTCCATTTCTCCTTCACTATCTGTAACAAAATATTTGCATAATGCCCTATGATTTTCTTCCTTACTAGCATAAACTGTTTTTCCAATTTTAGTTGACATTATTTCATTAACTAAAAACATATTATTCATACTAACATCATTAACTTCATTTATAACGCTATATTCTATATTGTTCATATTTTTATAATATTGATTTTTCTTTTGTTCTTCAATTATTTTAATCAACTTATCAATATTATCTTGTCTTTGGTATAATGTAGGTTGTCTTGATTGCATAATTATTTTTATTATTGATTCTCTTGTAAAATTTGTTTTATTAACTATATAATTAATAACATCAACAAAAGATTTAGTTATAGGTATTCTTTCATCAAATTTATGTACTGTATATTCTTTTTTATCTTCTTGAATAACAACACCTTTTTCCCTATTAGTACCATCTAATACTCCTGTTTTTTCTAGTACTTCTTGTTGTTCTGTTCTAATTTTTGACTCAGCATTTACTATAATATTATAAATAAGCTCATTTTCATCATATTTAATTTGATAGATGGTTTTCTTGTTCAGTTTTTCCTCTAACTCTTTTATCATTTTTTTAAAATCATTTTCAGTAACATACTTATGCCAGTTATTTTCAACAATTTCATCATCATTAATTAAATATTTCTTGATAACGTTACTTTCTTTATCTGACATAATTTGTTTTAAAGAATTAATGATTCTATCTTTATTTGCCTCTAATTCCTCATCTTTAAATGAATAATCTTCAATATGAGCAATTCTATTTCTGTCAATAATATTATCTTTTGACCTAATAAATCCACCTTCAATAAGTTCACTATGTAATTTTTTATAAAAATTATTGCTCATATTTCTTTCAATTTTATCTTCTATATCAAGTTGTATTTTCTTTGTATCTTCAATAGTAATAGCCTCTCTATTATAGTTACTTTCTTCATTAAACTCCTTTTGTAAACTCTCCGCAAATTCTTCATAATTTTCATTAGCTATAACTGTTAATTCATTAATATTTTCATCTCTTTTTATATCATTATCTTCACCACTTCCACGAGCTAATCTTAAACCACGACCTATCTCTTGTTTCTTTCTAATATTTGATTTAGTCTGTCTTAAAAAGCATAGTTGAAACACATTAGGATTATCCCAACCTTCAGATAATGCTGAATGTGCAAATATAAATGATATTGGTTCATTTAATTGTATTAATTGTTCCTTACCATCTAATATTTTCTTAATACCTCTTTGAATATCTTCTTTTGTCTTTTCTGTATCTTTTGTATAAGTATTTTCATCCATTACAACTTTTTTATTTTTATCAATAGCAAAATAACCTTCATGAACTTTTTTAGGATTACTTAAAGAAGGCATTTCTTTAAGTAAATTAATGTATCTTAAATCACTATTTACAATTTCTTCATAGATTTCTTCAAATTTTTTTGCATAAATTCCTAAAGCATTTTCACTATCATAATCCCTATATTTTACAACTTCATCAATAAAAAATAGACTTAAAACTTTTACATTTTCTTTTAACATTTCTATTTGTTTGTCTAAGTGTCTTTTTATAGTCAATCTCATTTGAAGATCAATCATATCTTCTTCATATATATTATAATTATTTTCTCCCTCTTGAAAAGAATAATTATCATCTAAAACTTTTTCATAAAAATTAGTTCTAATACCATTTATTCTGTGAGGAGCATTTAATATTCTAAAATCTTTGTATTGCTCTAAATGAGTTTTTGAGTATAAATCACACGGTCTATCTATATCCATTTTAGTTAATTTTACAAAACCACTTTCATCAGATTGTAAAACTTCGATTGTAGCACTTAAGTTTTTATTGAATTTAATATATCTAAAATATGGATAATTCTTATCTATTCCACCAAAAATTGTTTTTACTCTTATTTTCTTTACCAAATGCTTTTTAAAGGCATCAAAAGAATCTAATTTATATAATAAATTATAATAATTTGTATGTGTTGCAGAATACATAAATGTAGCCATAGGATTTAAGTCTTCAATGGATTGTAAAGCTTTGCTTTTTTTCTTATCTGTTCCTATTATCTTTTGAGGTTCATCTATAAAAACAATAGGGTTTGTCTTTTTCAATTCTTCCCAATATATAATTCCATTTTCTTTAGCTTTTTTTATAGTATTAGTTGTTTTATCAAATGCTTGATAATTCATAATAGCTATTTGTAATCCATTACCTAATTGTGTGAAATAATTTAATTTATTAATGTTTTTAGAATCATATATGAAATAGCATTGAGTAATATCTAATCCTTCGTATAAGCTCATAAAATGTTCTCTTAATTGCCAAATACTTTTTTCAACTCCCATTCTAATTGGAATAGATGGTACTACTAAAATAAATTTTGAAAAACCATATTCTTTATATAATTCTATTATTGTCCTTAAATATACATAAGTTTTACCTGTACCTGTTTCCATTTCAATAGTAAATTTCTTATCTGGTAATAATTCATCATCCCAAAATCCGACATTATTTTCAGGATTTTTTTGAATTTTAGTTAAATTTTCTTTCATTTTACTATTAGAAATAGTTAATTCATTTCTATAAAACCTTATTTTGTTTGTATCTAAAATCTTTTCTTGACCATCAAACAGATTTACTACACTATTTATAGCATTTATTTGATAATCTAAATTTGGTTCAAATCTCCATTTAGCCATTTAAGTTTTTTCTCCTTTAAATAAACTCTACTCTATATGATTTTTCATCTTTATATTCTTTTTGTAAATCAAGTCTTATCATTAAATTTTCTTTTATCTCTAAACTATTTTCGCCTTTAAAACTACTATCTCTTAAATATAATTTAGCAAAATCTATATTTGATAATTTATCAACTATTTCGTTTGTTATTTTATCTTCCAAACAAACAATAATTATATCATCTATGCTATAAGTTCTATTACCTATATTATCTAATTTAGTAATCTTAGCAGACAAAGGTATTCCATAATATCTAAGCATAAGTTCATAAACTATGTCTATGTCTTTAGCTCCATCTACAAAATCTTTTAATAATTCTTCTTTTTCTTCATCAGTTCTTAATAGCAAATAATTATCAACTTTATCTTTAAATTCTTGTTTTTCCCAGTTTATATTAGTTTCATCAAGTTTAAAGACTTTAAATCCATAATCTATATCAGCATTGGTTTCATTTTTTATCTTATCCCCTGCTCTTCGAATTCTTTCTTTGCCTATTTCACAAATATTTTTATATCCTGCTTTATAAGCTTCAGTTTTTTCTTCACATTCTTCTGGAATTTGTATCATAATAAATTTTATATTTTTACTATTTTCTGCATTATATTGCATTACACTATCTGCAGTTGTAGCAGAACCAGAAAAAAAATCTAAAATAATATCATTTTCTTCAACTATACTTTGCATTAAATATTTAACTAAACTCGTTGGTTTAACATAATCAAACATGGAATTTCCCATTAATATTTCCAATTCTTTTTTAGAATTATCATTTGAAAATATACTGTCAACCAAATCTAATGAAGTAATTGCTTTTGTTCTATCTTTATACTCTATATAATAATCATCATTTTCGTTTTTTTCAATTGTGGCATTTAAATAAGTTTTTGTATATATTCTCCCTGTATTACTTACAATTATCCAACCATTTTTTAATCCAAATTCAAATAAATCCTTAGACCATCTCCAACGAAATCCATCTTTTGGATTTTCCAATTTTCGTTTTTCAAATTCTTCTTTTGAAACATTACCTGGATAATATATTTTATTATCAATTTCAATTGGATAATCTAATGAATTTACATATCCTAGAGTATTATAATCAAGAGTTTGATTTAATTTATAATATCCTCTTTCTTCAAAAAATTCATCTTTATTTTTATATCCTTTATCATTATGAGCTATTCCTTTTATCTTAATTTCTTCTACATTTTTAGCAAATGCTAAAACATAATCATGATTTTTAGCAAAAGTATTAGTAGCTTTTCCACCTTTTTTAGTTTCCCTAGTAAATAAAATCAAAAAATTATTTTCATTAAAAATTTCATTACAAACCTTTAATAAATTGTTTAATTCATTATCATCTATACTGATAAAAATTATACCATCATCAGTTAATAATTCCCAAGCAATCTTTAATCTAGAATAAATCATTGACAACCAAGCTGAATGATACATACTAGAGTCCTTTGTATTTTTATACCAATTATCTTTATTAAGGTTTATATTTTTTTCTCCTTCATTAGAAATTCCTAATTGCTCTTCCGTTATTTTACTATTAGTTTTATAATTATCTGGATAAATAAATGAATCCGTTCCTCTATTATATGGTGGATCTATGTATATCATCTTTATTTTATTAGCATAATTAGCTCTTAAAAGTTTTAATACTTTTAAATTGTCTCCTTCAATATATATATTTTCTGTTGTATCTGCATTCTTACTTTCTTCGGGATAATATTTTAATGTCATACCGCTTATTCCATTTTGAGCCTCTTGTTTAGAGTTTTGTTTTCCAACCCAAGAAAATTCGTATTTTTCATTAGAAATTTCTTCAAAAACCCCTAATTCATTTTTTAATTCTTCAAAATCAACTTGTCCATCTTTTACAACACTAGGAAATAATTTTCTTAATTTTTCTATATTAGTTTCTAGTGTTCCTTTAATTTCTTTGTTAACAAATTTTTCTTCCATAATTGCCCCCGTTATACTATAAATTTTATTTTATCTATATCTTGTTTTATTTCATATTTTTCTGTTATATCATCTGTTATTTTATATTTTATCATATTGAATTCAACTTCTTTTAATTTTTCATAATTTAATTTCATTTTTTCTAAATCATAAAAATTTTGTTTATTTATTAGTTCAAAATATTTTTCTTTTAAATCAACTTTCATTAAAAATATTTTTGTCTTTAATATAATTTCATAGTAAAATTCATATTTGTTATTTTTATTTTTTATATTAGAAATCAAATTACTATATTCTTCAGCAATATTTCTATTTAGCATTTCACTAAAATTTTCCGTATTAATTACTTCATCAATAACTATTTCATTACTATCTAATTTATTTATTCTTTTTAAAGCAAATGAATATATATAATTTAATTTATTATCTTTAATAATAAATATAGTTGGAGCTTTAAATAATTTATGTAATATTTCAGTATATTTAGATACTTTTTTTATATCATCTACTAAAAATTCTATAAACATTATATTTCTATATATACATTCTTTATCTTCATAATTAGGAATATTATCATCATTTAATTGTGATAGCAATTTTATAGAAATAATTAAATCTTTAATTTTTTTTCTTTCTTGTAAATCAAGATATTGTGGCAATACTTTAAATACAAAAGAAGTGCAGTCTTGATTTTTTTCAAGAACATTATATTTTTCTTCCCAAAACAAATTATAATTCATAAGAAAAACCTCTTATTTTTTAAAACTATTTTTAATTCTATTATACATATCTTCATATTCCATATTTAGAATTTCTACTCTTTTATTATCGATTTCAGTATTAATATTTATCTTAAATTTTTTACTTAGCTCTTTTAAAATTTTTGAGCTTTCATCAATTAATAGATTAATTCTATTACTTCCAATGAATACTTTTTCTTGAGCCTCAAAAGGTGATTTAAACTCATCTATATGTGCAAAATAGTTGTCTCGATTTTCTTCAAATAAATTTAAGAGATTTCCTTTTTCATCAAAATCGCTTTTTAAACTTTCTAATTTTGTAATCATAAATTCTAAATCTTTTTCTTCAAATAATTTCATATTTTTAATAAGAGAATCTTTTTTTATACAGTTCAAAACACTCGATAAACTTTTTTTATCTCTTGAGTCTAAAATTTTTGATAATCTCATCATTATAGAATACCAAAGTGAATCTTTCATAGCAAACATAACCGTTTTATAATTATTATAATCGTTTTTATAATATGTTTTATCAATATTCTGCATTAATTCCCATTCTAATTTTACATAAAATAATTCTAAATACAATGTTTCTATTTTTAATTTTACTTCTTTAGCTTTTTCTTTACTTGCTCCCATTATACATCTCTCCTTATTCTATAATTAGCATTGAAATCAATTCAAAATCCTCTGATGTTACCTCATCATCATTAGTAATTAATCCATCAAAACTAAATAGACTGTGCATATTATTTTCCTTAATATCTCCATTAATAAAATTAATAGATTTATTTAGCAATTCTGAATATTCTTTCATATCTGTTGCTTCTTTTGTTTTCTCATTAAATTTTTTTATTAAATCTTGTTCAATATTTCTATTTTCATAGCAAATCATTCTATAATCGTTTAATATGTCTCTAACTTTTTTTACATCATAATATGAATTACCATTTTTATCTATATATACAACATAATATGGATCTATTGAACTCTCTTCTTTTGCCTTTACTTCAACACTTTCATTTCTTTTAAAGCAGAATATAACACCTTTATTTACACTATTTGAAGTTATTGCAAATATTCCTTTTGGAACTTTATTAATATCTGGATTAACTTTTAAATATTCTTTTATGTCATATTTATAATCGTTCAAATTTAAGTCTGTCAATGAAATTGAATTCTTTGTATCCTCTAAATCAACAACTTCTTTTTGAATACTTTCTAATTGTTGTTTTCTAAAAATAAAATCATTCATTTCAGGTGATAATTGGTCATCATCACCAGCACCTGTCATATTAGTAATAATCATTTTTCCTTTAACTCTTCTTTCAAGATTCAAATATTCATTAAGTTCCATATCTGGAAAGAAGTTTATCATTTTAATATAATCATTTTTACTACCAATTCTATCTATTCTTCCAAATCTTTGAATTAATCGAACTGGATTCCAATGTATATCAAAATTAATAACTGTATCGCAATCTTGTAAGTTTTGTCCTTCTGAAATACAATCTGTTGCAAAAACTATATCAATTTTTTCATCATCATTAATTTCAATTTCCTTAGACATAGGCGAAAAATGTGAAAGAACACTATTAAATTCATTCAAAACTTTCTTATTAGTAGTTTTAGGTTCTTCTGAACCAGTTATTAATGCAGAATCTATGTTATAGTTTTGTTTTAATTTAGTACTCAATTCTTGATATAGATATTTCACAGTATCAGCAAATGCACTAAAAATTAAAATTTTTCTATTGCCTTTATTATATGTCATATTAGTTATTTTTTCTTTTATAATTTCTTCTAGTTTTAATATTTTCTCATCTCTGTTATTATGTAATAATATGTCTATTTCATTTAACACTGGTTCAATCAAGTTTAAGTCTTTAGTTAAATCATAAATATATAATTCTTTATCTATGTGTTCTATTTTTATATCTTTAATTGTTTCACTCTCATCAAAAATATATTCATCTTCAAATTCAAAGTTCAAATCATCCATATATTTTTTCATATTCTCTTGTTTTATATTTGATGAAATTGGTTTTATTAAAATATTTTTTCTATCTTCAATTTGTTTTTTTAGTCTTTCTAATGTTAATTTAAAAGCATATAAAGAGCTTTCCATTCTCTTTAATATATTAAACTTATATAACTTCTTAATATTATCTTCTCTATCTTCTTGGTAGAAAGTTGAGCTACCATCTTTAACATCTAAACTAAATTTTTCTCTATATTCCTGCTTATATTTAGGTAATATATACTTCATTGGCGAATATATAGATAAATTAAGCATATCTAATAAATCGTTTATCTCATTAAAAGTTACAAGTTCATTTTTTATATCTATTTTATTTCTAATCGTTGTTGGTTCTTTTTTAGTAGGAAATTTACCAATATCTTCCGTTCCATAATATGTAGTAATATGTTTTCTACTTCTTGCTATTGTAATCATTTCAAGTAATTTAAAGAAATCTGATGGAAGATTATTTAAAAGTTCTTGTTTATTTTCAATTTCAGATTTTGACCATTCATTTATTACCTTTTGAGATTTTCTTAATAATTGTTCAATACTCTCAATTCCTTCTTTGGTGAAACATTTATCATCATCAACACTTATAATACTTAGTTGATTTTTTAAATCATTTAAAGAATTATTTACTGGTGTAGCAGACAATAATAATACTTTTGTCTTATATCCTTTTTTAATAATCTCATTAATTAATTTCATATATCTTGTTTCATGTGTATTTCTTGCGTCCCTATTTCTAAAATTATGACTTTCATCTATAACTAATAATTCATAATTTCCAAGATTTAATCTTTCTAAATCTTTTCCTTCAACAGTTTTTCCTCTTTTTCTTGATAAATCACTATGAAATAAAATATCATAATGTAGTCTATCTTCTGCAATAGGATTATCAATATAATCATTCTTATATGTTGCCCAATTATCATATAATTTTTTTGGAGTTAATACTAATACTTTTGAATTTTTCATTTCATAATATTTTATAACTGCCAAAGCTTCAAAGGTTTTTCCTAAACCAACACTGTCTGCAATAATACAACCATTATATTTTTCAATTTTATTTATTGCTGAAACTACTGCATCCTTTTGAAACTTATATAATTTATTCCAAACTTTAGATTCTTTAAATCTAATTTTATCATTTTCAAATTTTTCTAAATCATCATCTAAAATGGTATTTTGAAAAATTGAAAACAAAGTAAAATAATATAAAAATTCTGGACTATAATCTTTATATACAAATTTTAAACTTTCTAATAATTGTTCTTTAAAATCTTCTGTATACTGTGGGCTATTCCATAACATTTCAAACTTTTCTTTAATTTGTTCAACTTGCTCTTTTTCTTTAAATTCTGTATTAAAATTAAAGAATTGTTCTTTTTTCTTTTTTAATTCTAATGATGAATCTCCTAATATTGCATAATTATCTCCTACTGTTAATAAATTGGTTTTTATAATGTTTGAATTTTTTACTCTTTTTACATTTACATTATCTTTTATAAAATCGTGCATTCTTCTAGCAGAACTTAAATGCGTTAACTTATTTTTTTGAACTATGTCATAAGAATTAAATAAAACATCATTTGCATTTTTTTCTAGTTCAAACTCTTGTACAATTTCTTTTTTATTATCATAAATGTTATTTCTTACAACAAAATTTATATCTGAAACTTTATTAATATTTTCCTTTAAATTTTCAAAAACAGATAAGGTTAATTTATCGTTCACTATATTTACTTTGCTGTTTGGGTACATATTTAAACTTTTATTAATATTATTAATTAAATTTTCATTATCAGATATAATATTTTTTTCCATAACATCCTCTTTATAAAACAACTTCATATATTTTATATCACAAAATGCAATCAATCTCAATGACTATAATAAAAAAATGCAATTTTACCTTAAATCTAATTGCATTTAAAATTTATTTTTTTCCATAACATTAGTCATAAATATAATTATTGTTTTAACACTTAAATAGTAGTAATCAAATTCTGTTCTAAATATTGAATAAAAGTTATTTTTCATTTTGTCTATATCAGCATAATTAATAGCATTATATATTTTCATATTAAAATTATTATAAGTCATTTTTACATTTTTTATTTTTAGATATTCTATAACTTCTTT
>CANRBS010000046.1 GCA_947628895.1 uncultured Bacilli bacterium | reverse complement strand
TTAGAAATAGTTTTCTTAGAACAATTTCTTAACATTAATAAATCTTTGACTTTTTGTAAGTCTTCAGTCATAAAAAATCTCCCTTCTTTTGTCAAAAGGGAAAAATAACTACTTTATTTATTTTTATTTTTGTGTATAATAATAAATGTGTTAGTTATTATTTCCTTTTTGATCGAAGATTATAATAAACTAACACTTTTTATTTTGCAACATTTTTTGATAAATTTTAGATAACCTAAAGACTTTTCGTCAGGAATTTGGTACAATTTATTTAGGTGAATATTATGTTTGAAAGTTTAAGTGAAAGATTACAAAAAGTAGTTAGTAATATAAAATCAAAAGGTGTTATTAATGAAGATAATATTAGTGATATAGTAAGAGAGATAAGACTTTGTTTATTAGAAGCTGATGTTAATGTTAAAATTGTAAGAGAATTTATTGATACCGTTAAAGAGAAAGCACTTGGTGAAGAAGTTAAGAAGAGTATTAAACCAGGGGATTTATTTGTTAAAATATTAAAAGATGAACTTGTAGAATTATTAGGTGGGGATAGTGCTCCTCTTGAAGTTAGTAAAAATCCAACAATTACAATGATAGTTGGACTTCAAGGTGGTGGTAAAACCACAACTATAGGTAAAATTGGAAATATGGTTAGAAAAAAATATCATAAGAAACCAATGTTTATAGCTTGTGATGTTTATAGACCAGCAGCAATAGATCAATTAAAAAGCATAGGAAAAGAATTAAATATAGAAGTCTATGATGAAGGTAAGGGTAGTCCTGTAGAAATTGCTAAAAATGGTATAGAATTCGCTAAAAGTAAAGGATATGATTATATACTTATAGATACAGCAGGAAGGCTTCAAATAGATGAAAAATTAATGGATGAACTTGTAGAAATTGAAAATGCAGTAAGTCCCAATGAAGAACTACTTGTAATTGATGCTATGATGGGACAAGATGCAATAAATGTAATAACTGGATTTAATGATAAATTAAAATTAACTGGTTGTGTTCTAACTAAAATGGATGGAGATACTAAAGGAGGAGTTGCTTTATCACTAAGACATCTTACTAATATACCAATTAAATTAATAGGTGACTCTGAAAAATTAGATGGAATAGGTGAATTTTATCCTGATAGGATTGCAAATAGAATACTTGGTATGGGAGATTTACTTTCAATAATTGAAAAAACTGAAAGAGAACTTGATACTGACGAAATGATGGATACAGCTAAAAGAATGCAAAAGGGTAAATTTGATCTTGAAGATTTTTTAAAAACAATGAAACAAATAAAGAAATTAGGTCCAATTGAAAATATATTAAAATTAATGCCTGGGGCATCTAAATTAGGACTTAATAATGTGAATATTGATCCAAAATTAATGGCAAGAACAGAAGCAATAGTTTTATCAATGACAAAAGAAGAAAGAAGAAATCCAGATATAATTAAAGCAAGTAGAAAAAAAAGAATTGCTAATGGTTGCGGACAAACCGTAGAAGATGTTAATAGGTTGTTAAAACAATTTGATCAAATGAAAGTAATGATGAAACAAATGAAAAATATGAAATTTTATTTACAATAAATAATATTTGATGTATAATAAATTATAACTTTAAGGAGGTTTTATGGATAATATATATTTAGATAATTTACAATTAATATTAAATAGTGAAACAACAGATGAAGAAAAACAAAATCAATTACTAGATTTAATAAAAAGTATAGAAAATGATTTACTTTTAGGTTCAAAAGAAAAAGAAAATTTACTAAATCAAATAAAATCTACATCTACTAATATTATGTTAAATCTTGATTTATATAATTTAATAAAATTAAGAAAATCTGCTAAAAAATTCTTAATTGCTTATTCTTCTATAACTTTAGGTATGACTGGTTTAACTGCTACTGGTTTAGGCACTATTATTGCTAAATATGAAGAAATAAAAAACTCTTCAGATTATTTGCTTGTCTTTCTTGTACTTTGTTGTTCGTTTTTTGCAGCTATGTATGGTTATTTATCTTATCAAGAATTACAAGAGTATTTAGATTATAATAAAGAAATAAATTCATATCAAAGAAGATTAAAAGATAATCATAAATAAAAAAATTATTATAAATGATTGAATTTTTCTTAAAAATATTGTATACTATAGCTACTTAAGTGATTAAGTTATGCAAAAATGCATATAATATTATTGCTATAAAGCAATTAAAAAGCTAGTGATTCCCACTATGAGAGGAAATTAAAAAAGCAGTGATTCCCACTATGAGAGGAAATTAAAAAAGCAGTGATTCCCACTATGAGAGGAAATTAAAAAAGAAACTAGAGAGCTTACTCTAGTTTTGTTTTACTATTTATTATATAATTTATAAGAGGTGAAATATGAACAACAAATTAATAATAGTAAGATTAGATTCAAAATATTGTGATTATTTAAGAGAATTTGATAATAAAGTTCCATACAATTATTCTAAAAAAGAATTAAGGCCTTTTGTAGGTGTACTATTTAAAATTAATAAATGCATGTATTTTGCACCACTTTCTAGTCCAAAACCAAAGCATTTAAAAATGAAGTCAACTATAGATTTTTTAAAAATTGATAACGGAAAACTAGGTGCTATAAATTTTAATAATATGCTACCTGTTAAAAAGAAAAATATAATTATATTAGATTTAAATAAAAATCCACTAAATAAATCAGAAGAAAAATATCTAAATCTTTTAAAAAATCAATTATACTGGTTAAATCGTAATAGTGAAAGATTATATAAAAAGAGTAAAAAATTATATGATAAATATTTAAATAATACATTAAAAGAAAATGTTGCAAAAAGATGCTGTAATTTTAAATTATTAGAAGATAAATGTAACAAATATAATCAATAATTATAATTAACCCATTCACAATTTATCTTTTATCATAAACTATCTATGAAAAGGAGTTGTTTATATGACAGATAATATGGGTATGTACCAAGGATATAGTGTTGAAGGTAGTGCAGAATTAAAAGTTACTCCAGATAAAATGGCAGAAAACTCTTCTTGTTGTATGGAAGCACCTATGATGTGTCCACCTGTTTATGAATGTCCACAAGAAAGATGTATTCATAAACAAATTATACATGAAGTGCCACATGTACAACCAATCAATACTAGAATAATTAATCATCATATATATAGACATACATATACACCTTGCTATACATGTACAGAAGAAAATGAAGTATGTAATGTAAATGTATGTGGTCCTAAATATATGTAATGTTTAAATAAAGGCATTTTAATTAATGTCTTTTTTTGTTATAATAAACTAGTGATTAATATGATTAAAAAAGCAGGTTGTATCTTAATGGATACTGAAAATAAAAATATAGCAATTGTATATAGAAAAGAATATAATGATTATTCATTTCCAAAAGGTCACTTAGAAAAAGGTGAAACTTTACTTGAATGTGCAATTAGAGAAACTGAAGAAGAAACTAAACGAATACCATTAATTTTAGAACAAAAAGAAATATTTGTTGAAAATTATAAAGATTCTATGGGAAATTTATGTGAAGCACATTATTTTATAGCAAAAGATAATGGTCATAGTGATAATAGTTCTTTAGAAGTACATGAATTAATTTGGAAAAATATAAATGAAGTGGAAAATATTTTAACACATGATCACACTAAAGAAATATGGAATAATGTAAAAGATATAGTAGTTAAATACATGGAGTAAAATATGAAAAAAAGAATAATACTTTGGATACTTGTAATATTATGGATGGGTATAATTTTTACATTTTCAAGTTTTAATAGTAATGATTCATCTAAACAGAGCAAAGGAATAATTAATTTTTTTATTGAAAATATAGTAGAAATATTTGATAAAGATTTAAGTGAACCTGAAAAAATTGAACTTGTTGATACACTACATACACCAGTTAGAAAACTTGCACATTTTACCATATATTTAGTACTTGGAATACTTGTGAGCTTACTTTTAAAAACATATAACTTTAATACTAAAAATATAATTTTATTATCAATTTTAATTTGTTTTTTATATGCTTGTAGTGATGAAATTCATCAATTATTTATTAGTGGTAGAAGTGGTGAACTTAAAGATATATTAATTGATACGAGTGGAAGTAGTGTTGGTATAATTATATTTGGGAGGAAAAAGTGATACATAAATTACATTTAGATAATATTTATTTTGATTTAATAAAAAAAGGATATAAAAAAGTAGAAATAAGACTTTATGATGATAAAAGAAAACAAATGAATATAGGAGATACTATTGAATTTATAAATAGAAATACTAATGAAATATTAGATATTAAAATTAAAAATATAATTGTTTTTGATAGTTTTAAAGAATTATTTAATAATTTTGATAATAAAATATTAGGATTTAAAGAAAATGAAAATTATAAAATAATGTATAATATATATTCAAAAGAAGATGAAATAAAAAATAAAGTTTGTGCAATAATACTTGAATAGTAAAATTTACTATTCATTTTTTGATTTTTATGTTATACTTTTTCTTGAGGAAAATTTATGATAAATATTGTTTTATATGAACCAGAAATACCAGCTAATACTGGGAATATTATGAGAACTTGTGTTGCTACTAATTCAAGACTACATTTAATTAAACCACTTGGATTTAGTTTAGAAGATAAATATATTAAAAGATGTGGTGTTAATTATATTGATAAATGTATATATACAGTTTATGAAAATATAGATGAATTCTTTGAAAAGAACAAAGGTGAATATTATTTTTTAACAAGATATGGACATAAACCACATACTAGTTTTGATTATAGTGATAAAAATAAAAATTATTATTTCTTTTTTGGAAAAGAAAGTACAGGTATACCACCTAAAATATTAAAACCATATATAGATAGATGCATGAGAATGCCAATGACTGATAATGTGCGAGCACTTAATGTTTCAAATACTGTAGCTATTATGGTATATGAGGCATTAAGACAACAAAATTATCCAGATTTATTATTTGATGAACCACATAAAAGTAAAAATTTTATTGAAGAAAGTTAAATACTTTGTAAATAGCTTGTCAAAAAAATGTCTATTGTGTTGTAAAAAATATATTAATAGTTTATATTAATAATAGGGAGATGGTGAAAGTGATATATCCTTCAATAGACAAATTATTGAATATTGTTGACTCAAAGTACAAACTTGTACATATTGTGGCAGACAGAGCAAAAGTAATGAAAGAACATAAACATTTCCAAATGAATGAAAATGAATATGTTTCAAAAAAAGAAATAGGAAGGGCTCTGGAGGAGATAGATAAAGGATTAATTACAATAAAAAATTAATTCTTTTTTTTTAAATAAATCTATATTAATAAAAAAATATATGATAAAATAAATTAGATAGTTAGATAGAGAGGAGAAAAAATATGAAATATGTTTATATGTTCAGTGAAGGTAATAAAGATATGAGAAACTTACTTGGTGGTAAGGGTGCTAATCTTGCTGAAATGACTAGTATTGGTTTACCTGTTCCAAGAGGTTTTACAGTTACTACTGAAGCATGTATGGAATACTATAATTCTAATGAAGAAATTAGTAAAGAAATAGTAGATGAAATCTACAAAAATTTAAGTGAGCTTGAAAAAATCACTGGTAAAAAAATGGGTGACTTAAATAATCCATTATTAGTATCAGTAAGAAGTGGTGCAAGAGCCAGTATGCCAGGTATGATGGATACTGTTTTAAATTTAGGACTTAATGATGAAGTAGCAGAAAGTTTTGCAAAAATTACAAATAATAAAAGATTTGTATATGATTCATATAGAAGATTTATTATGATGTTTGCAGATGTTGTTAAAGGTTACTCTAAAAATTCATTTGAAAGAGTTTTAGATAAATTTAAAGAAGAAAAAAATGCTAAATTTGATACTGATTTAAATGAAGATGATATGTATGAACTTACAATGAAATTTAAAGATATATATAAAGAATTATCTAAGACAGATTTTCCACAAGATCCAAAAGAGCAATTAATTGAAGCTGTTAAAGCTGTATTTAGAAGTTGGAATAATGAAAGAGCTATTTATTATAGAAAGATGAATGATATTCCATCTAGTTGGGGAACAGCTGTTAATGTACAAGAAATGGTTTATGGAAATATGGGAGATGATTCTGGAACTGGTGTTGCATTTACTAGAAATCCAGCTACAGGTGAAAAGAAACTTTATGGTGAATATTTAATGAATGCTCAAGGAGAAGATGTAGTTGCTGGAGTTAGAACTCCAAAATCTATTGATACTCTAAAAGACACTATGCCAGATGTTTATAAACAATTTGTAAAAACTTGTGAAACTTTAGAAAGTCATTATAAAGATATGCAAGATATGGAATTTACTATTGAAAAGGGTAAATTATTTATGTTACAAACTCGTAATGGTAAAAGAACAGCTGCTGCTGCATTAAAAATAGCGGTTGATATGGTAAATGAAAAAATGATTACTAAAGAAGAAGCTTTATTAAAAGTTGAACCTAAATCATTAGATCAATTACTTCATCCAAACTTTGATAGTGATTCTCTTAAAAAAGCAACTCCAATTGCAACAGGTTTAGCTGCATCACCTGGTG
Organism: uncultured Bacilli bacterium; assembly: GCA_947628895.1. Taxonomy (GTDB): domain Bacteria; phylum Bacillota_I; class Bacilli_A; order RF39; family UBA660; genus CAG-1000. The sequence continues at coordinate 3,723 of CANRBS010000046.1, read as the reverse complement.
CTGGTTGTGGTAAAATTTACTTTACTGCAGAAGAAGTAACAGCCGCTGCTAAAAGGGGAGAAGATACAATTTTAGTAAGACTTGAAACTTCACCTGAAGATATTGAAGGTATGAATTTAGCTCGTGGAATTTTAACAATTCGGGGAGGTATGACATCACATGCTGCAGTTGTTGCAAGAGGTATGGGTAGATGTTGTGTATCTGGATGTGGTGAACTAACGATTAGTGAGGAAAATAAAACTATAACTACAAAAGATGGTAAAGTATTTAAAGAAGGAGATTATATTTCATTAGATGGAAGCACTGGAAATGTTTATGGTGAGAAAATTAAAACAGTAGAACCAGAAATAAGTGGAAACTTTGAAACATTTATGAAATGGGCAGATGAAACAAGGAAACTTGGTGTTAGAACTAATGCAGATACTCCAAGAGATGCTCTTCAAGCATTAAAGTTTGGTGCTGAAGGTATTGGACTTTGTAGAACAGAGCATATGTTCTTTGAAGAGGAGAGAATATTTGCAATTCGTCAAATGATAGTATCAGAAACTGTAGAACAAAGAGAAAAAGCACTTGAAAAATTACTTCCAATGCAAAGAGGTGACTTTGAAGAACTTTATAAAGTTATGAAAGGATATCCAGTAACTATAAGATTCTTAGATCCACCACTTCATGAATTTGTTCCACATACAGATGAAGAAATTAAGCCACTTGCAAAAGAACTTGGAGTAAGTTTTGAAGAATTAAAAGATAAAATAGCATCACTTCATGAATTTAATCCAATGATGGGTCATAGAGGTTGTAGACTTGCTGTTACTTATCCAGAAATAGCAAAAATGCAAACAAGAGCTGTTATGGAAGCTGCTATTAATGTTGATAAATCAGGTATACCAGTAGAACCAGAAATAATGATTCCACTTGTAGGTGAAGTAAAAGAACTTTCATATGTTAAAAAGATAGTAGAAGATACTATTAAAGAAGTATTTAAAGAACAAGATTATAAATTAAAATATAAAATTGGTACAATGATTGAAATACCAAGAGCTGCAGTTACAGCTGATAAAATAGCACAAGAAGCAGAATTCTTCTCATTTGGAACAAATGATTTAACACAAATGACATTTGGTTTCTCAAGAGATGATGCTGGTAAATTCTTAAAAGACTATTATGATAAACAAATATTAGAAAGTGATCCATTTGCTAGAATTGATGAAAATGGTGTTGGAGAACTTATTAAAATGGCAGTTGAAAAAGGTAAGAGTGTAAGACCTGATATTAAGCTTGGTATTTGTGGTGAACATGGAGGAGACCCTGCATCTGTTGACTTCTGTCATAGAATGGGACTTACTTATGTATCATGTAGTCCATTTAGAGTACCAATTGCAAGACTTGCTGCTGCACAAGCTGCAATCAATAATAAATAAAAAATAGAATTTAATAAATGAAATTGAATACAATATTAATGTATACTATTTGACATTTTCTTAAAAATATAGTATATTTATATTGCACTTGAAAAAGTGTGAAAATGTTTCTCGCTTCCGGGTGGCATCGCGAGTAATAAATAATCCCGGTCGACAATGTTTCTCGCTTCCGGGTGGCATCGCGAGTAATAAGTGATCCCGGTTGAAAATGTAGATAACTTCATCATAAGATGGAGTTTTCTTTTGCTTTATGGTATATTATTTAATGGAGATGATGACAATGAAAATAGAAATAAAAACAGGTTATTTATATCACATCAAAGATGAATATTTTGATGTTGTCAATGATGATAGCTTAATGCAAAATCATGAAAGAGGAAAAAAAAGACCCACTTATTTTACAATTAAAGATAAAGATATATTATGGTTTATTCCAATTAGTTCTAAAGTTGTTAAATATAGAAAGATATATGATAAAAAGATAGAAAAATATGGATTTTGTAATACAATATTAATTGAGAAAATTTTTGATGAAGATACAGCAATATTATTACAAAATGCTTTTCCTACTTTAGTTAAATATATTGATCATATACATACAATAAATGGTAAGCCAGCTAGAGTTCCAGAAAAATTAGAGAAAATTATTCTCAAAAATTTTCAAAATTTAATGAAACTTCATAATAGAGGAATTAATGTATTTTTCACAGATATAGATAAATTAAAAGAAATAAAATAATTAAAAATTAATATAGAAAGTGGTGAAGTATATGAATGAAATTAAATGTCCTAAATGTGGAACTGTTTTTCAAATTAATGAAAATGATTATTCACAAATAGTTAAACAAATAAGAGATAGTGAATTTGATAAAGAAATTATATCAAGAGAAAAACAATATGAAAAAGATAAAGAAACCGCTATAAAATTAGCAGGTTATGATTATGAAAAAATATTAACTAAAAAAGAAGCAGAAATAAATGAATTAAAGCAAGAATTAAAATTACAAGAAACTAAACAAGAATTAGCAATTAAGACTGCAATTAGTGAAAAAGATAAAACTATTGATGAACTTAATAATAAACTTTCATTAAATGAAAAAGAATATTTATTAAAAGAAAAAAATATCAAAGATGGTTATGAAGAAAAAATTAAAAATAAAGATGAGCAAATAGCATATTATAAAGATTTTAAAGCAAAACAATCTACTAAAATGATAGGTGAATCATTAGAAGTACATTGTAATAATGAATTTAATAAATTAAGACCATTATTTAAAACCGCTTATTTTGAAAAAGATAATGATATTAAAACTGGTTCTAAAGGAGACTTTATATTTAGAGATTATGATGAAGATGGAGTAGAAATAGTATCTATTATGTTTGAAATGAAAAATGAAGCAGATACTACGGCTACTAAACATAAAAATGAAGATTTCTTTAAAGAACTTGATAAAGATAGAAAAGAAAAAAATTGTGAATATGCTGTATTAGTTTCATTACTTGAAATTGATAATGATTATTATAATGATGGTATTGTAGATGTATCTCATAAATATGATAAAATGTATGTAATAAGACCACAATTCTTTATACCATTAATTACATTAATTAGAAGTCTTGCTATTAATTCTTTAAAATATAAAAAAGAACTTTTAGCTGTTAAAAATCAAAATATAGATATATCTAATTTTGAAGAAAATATGAATATATTTAAAGAAAGCTTTGGTAGAAATTATAGACTTGCAAGTGATAAATTTAAAAAAGCAATTGAAGAAATTGATAAAACTATAGATCACTTACAAAAAACAAAAGCCGCATTATTATCTAGTGAGAATAATTTAAGAATTGCTAATAATAAAGCAGAAGAATTAACTATAAAAAAACTTACTCGTAATAATGAAACTATGAGTAAATTATTTGAAGAAGAAACTAAAAATAAAAAAGAATCCGTAAATGAATAAAGCTATAATGAAAAGAGATAATTCATTATAGCTTTTTCTTATTTATGAAAAGTATTAAAATTTTAAATTATAGGACTTAATGCTATTTAGTTATTTACATTGTCAACAACTCTACTTCTTAATATTCCTTCATATTTCATTCCTGATTTTTCCATAACTTTGCCACTTGCAGGATTATTACTCATATATTTTGCACATATTAATTCTGCATCAGCTTCTTCAAATAAATACTTTATAACAGCTCTTAAAGATTCTGTTGCATAACCTTTATTCCAAAATTCATCTCCATAACAATATCCAATTTCACATGTTCCATACTTTAAAAATTTAGTTGATACATC
>CANRBS010000045.1 GCA_947628895.1 uncultured Bacilli bacterium | reverse complement strand
TAAATACAGTAGAAGATTACGAACAAGCAGCAAAAACAGCAAGAGATGAAGCAGAAAGATTAAAATTGTCATTAGAAGAAGAAACAGAAGAAAATAGAAAATTGTATGAAGATAGAGCAAAAGAATTAGAAAGTAAAGCAGCAGAATATGAAGAAACTGCAAAACAATTGAGATTAGAACAAGAAGAATCAGCAAAACCATCTCTAGATGACATAATAGAAGAAGTTAAAGAAGAAACAAAAGAATCAGCAAAACCATCTTTAGATGACATAATAGAAGAAGTTAAAGAACCAGTAGAAGAAAAATCATTAAATACAGTAGAAGATTACGAACAAGCAGCAAAAACAGCAAGAGATGAAGCAGAAGAATTAAAATTGTCATTAGAAGAAGAAATAGAAGAAAATAGAAAAATATATGAAGATAGAGCAAAAGAATTAGAAAGTAAAGCAACAGAATATGAAGAAACTGCAAAACAATTGAGATTAGAACAAGAACAAAAGCAAAAATCAACAGATACAGTATCAGATGTTGCCTCATTAGGAGTAGTTGGTGGAACAGTAGGAAATATAGTTTCAAATGGCATATCAGAAAATAATAAATCATTAGGAGAATCAAGAACAGAAAGAGATACTAAAAATATAGAAAGTCAATCTGGAGAAGATGTTTATAGTCAAGATTCAGATAATACAACAAGTAGAGTAGAAGAAGATCCAGCAGATTTAACAAAGACAGATAATAAAATATCTTTAAAAGAAAATGAAATAAAATTAGAAACAGAAGTAAAAGGATTAAATGATTTTTTAGAAAAATCATTCCGTTTGAATGGAAAAATAAGTTCAAAAACAGATTTAAAATCATTAGAAACAAAATTAAGTGAAATAGCAAAGAGTATTTCAGATAATGCAAAGATATTAACACAAGAAGCAAAACAAAGAATATCAAATGGCATAACAACATTAATGAAAACTATAAATAATACATTAAAAAGTATACCAGAAAATATATCAAGATTAATGGATGGTTTATCAGAAAATGTAAAAAAGTTTGAATTAGAAACAAGACAAAACAGATTATCAGAGTTATATGAATTTAAAATAAATGATGAAGAGAGTTTTGGTAATATAAGAGTATTAGGTCAAAAAGAAATAGATACAAAAGGTTTACATTTATTGGATGAAGCAGCAAGCAAATATAAATTTGTAGTTTCAGAAGAAAGAGCAAAAATATTAAGAGAAGATGTCTCATTTGCAGATATAAGTTCAGAAACAAAATTCAAATTATTAAGTGAATTAAATGAATTAAATAGTATAAATTATGATAGTGAAAGTAAATTTATAGAATTTTATAAAAATACTACAGCATTAAAAAATATATTAGATTTTGATGAATTCAAGAAATTATTTATACCAACAAGTATTCCAGTAGAAGAAACAGCAACAATGTCACAAGTAACAACAGGACCACAAGTAGAAAGTACAACAACAGAAGATGGTAGTTCAAAATTTGAGATATTTGAAAGTGAAGAAGCTGGAGCAATAGCAGATGAAAATGTTAAAAGAGAATTAGATTTAATGGATAAGGTAACATCAGGTGAACCAACAGTAAAAGAATCAACTTCTAAAGCTGTCGCAGAAAGTCCAACAACATTACAATCAAATCAAAATGCAGGTGTGTCAAGAGAAGGTAGAAGTTCAAATATATATGAATTCAAAATGAATGATGAAAAGAGAGTTGGCAACTTAAAAGTATTAGATGAAAAAGAAATAGATACAAAAGGTTTACATTTATTGGATGAAGCAGCAAGCAAATATAAATTTGTAGTTTCAGAAGAAAGAGCAAAAATATTAAGAGAAGATGTCTCATTTGCAGATATAAGTTCAGAAACAAAATTCAAATTATTAAGTGAATTAAATGAATTAAATAGTATAAATTATGATAGTGAAAGTAAATTTATAGAATTTTATAAAAATACTACAGCATTAAAAAATATATTAGATTTTGATGAATTCAAGAAATTATTTATACCAACAAGTATTCCAGTAGAAGAAACAGCAACAATGTCACAAGTAAGTACTGAATCAACAGGTGAAATGAGCTTAGATGAATTAGATCAAGTAACAGCAGGAGTTCCATCTGTAGAAGAATCAACAACAGAACAACAAGTAGAAAATACAACATCACAAGTAAGTACTGAATCAACAGATGAAATGAGCTTAAATGAATTAGATCAAGTAACAGCAGGAGTTCCATCTGTAGAAGAATCAACAACAGGGCAACAAGTAGAAAATACAACAACAGAAGATGGTAGTTCAAAATTTGAGATATTTGAAAGTGAAGAAGCTGGAGCAATAGCAGATGAAAATGTTAAAAGAGAATTAGATTTAATGGATAAGGTAACATCAGGTGAACCAACAGTAAAAGAATCAACACCAGCATCACAAGTAGAAAATACAACATCACAAGTAAGTACTGAATCAACAGGTGAAATGAGTTTAAATGAATTAGATCAAGTAACAGCAGGAGTTCCAGCTGTAGAAGAATCAACAACAGGATCACAAGTAGAAACTACAACATCACAAGTAAGTACTGAATCAACAGGTGAAATGAGTTTAAATGAATTAGATCAAGTAACAGCAGGAGTTCCACCTGTAAAAGAATCAACAACAGGATCACAAGTAGAAAATACAACAACAGAAGTAAGTACTGAATCAACAGGTGAAATGAGCTTAGATGAATTAGATCAAGTAACAGCAGGAGTTCCACCTGTAAAAGAATCAACACCAGCATCACAAGTAGAAAATCCATCAACATCACAAGTAAATACTGAAAATTCAAAATTAGAAATACAAAAGAAAATTACTGAATTTACTGAATTATTAAAAGAACAATCAGCAAAAGTAATCGAAGATGCAAATCAAATTCTTGAAAATATTCAAACTGAATTTAGTAATTTAAATAGAGAGTATAATGGTTACATTTTTAGTGAAATTGATTCTTTTAGAAGGAAACTAAATAATTTATTTGCAGAAGCAGAAAGTATAAAAACAAATGAAGATTATGAAGAATGGTCAAGTAGATTAGCTAGAATGCTTTCAGAAGATAATTTAGGTAATGTTTGTAAAACTAATATTACTTTTATAGGAAAAATAGAAGATTTAATTAATGAACATAAAAATTCACTTGGAAATGCATATAGAAGATATTTAGATGGAATTAAAGTCAGACAAGATAGTAATGTTATAAATATCGATAGTAAAGTATATATAAATGATTCACAAATAATAACTGATTTAAGAAAAGTAGGAATTGATTTTAGACAATTAACGGCAGAAGACCAAGACATAATAAGAGAATATTATGATGAATATGAAGCATTAGAATATTTAGAAGAATCTTTAAATAAAAAAGGATTATCAAGAATATATTATCGAATGGAAGATGAAATATATGAATTAGTTAGAAGTGATGTCAGATTAGAAGAAAAGATAGAAAGAATTAGAGGTATATTATCAAGAAATGATAAAGTAACAGGATATGATTCATTGTTAGAAAATGTTTTAGAAGAAATAAGTAGTGTAGTTAAAAGAGCAGAAAGATTAGCAAATAATGTTGAAGCATTTTCTAAACAAAATGAAATAAAATATATTACACAAAGTGAAGAAACTATAGAAACAGCATTAAAAACAGAATCAACACCAGTGTCACAAGTAGAAAATACAGAGTCAAAATTTAATACTGAATCAACACCAGTTACACAAACAACGACAGTAGAACAAACAGTAAATGATTCAACATCAGTGTCACAAGTAGAAAATACAGAATCAAAATCAAATACAGCATCAACACCAGTGTCACAAACAGCAGTAGCAGAACAAACAGTAAATGATTCAACAATTTATGAAAGTACTTTAAGTCAATTAAGTCAAAGAAATATAGAATCCAAAAATTTAACACAAAAAGAATTATTAGAATATCAAGAGTTATATGAAAAATTTAATAAAGCATATAAAGAATTTACTAAGGCTGATAATGAATATAAAACAAATAGGACACAAGAATCTTCTCAAAGACGAGGAGAAATGTATAAAATAGCTCTTGAATACAAAGAAAAGTGCTATAAATTATTAACAGAATTATATTTGAAATCTCATCCTGAAATTGCATCAGTTATAAAAACATTAAATGCATCACAAATAAATGAATATTTACATCAAGAAGGAATTAATCAACAATTATTTGCAGAAAATTTATCAAATGATCAATTAATAGACTATATAAGTAGTATTTCACAAGATAGTATTACATCAGGAATACTTGGAAATTCACAAACATCTAGAGTAATTGAAATTGCTTCAAAACTTGACTTTTCTAATATAGAAATATATCAGAAATTTGTTAAGGTATCAAATTATGATGCTAAAGGAATGACAGATATTTTATCAAGTAAAGAAATTCAAACTGTTTTTTCAAATTTAAGTGAACAAGAACAAATTGATATGTTTAATGCAATGAACCAATATAATAAAAAATTTAGTGAATTAATAGATTATTTAGCATCAAATATGGATGTTAAAAAATTACAAAAATTATTTGAAATTAAGATAAAAGATGGAAGCATTGGTAGCTCTTTAGATGAAATTTCAAATGAAGCATTTTTAAAATTAATTTATGATAACGATGCATCATGGTTAGATAATAATAGATCCTATATTATTAGAAGAATATTAAATAACAATTTAGATGTTGATGAATTTATTCAAAATATTAAAAGTACTAAATTGTTAGATAGTGCTTTTTGTGAAGATAAAATTTTAGAGTTAATAAAAGAATCATCTACAATTGAAAAACTTATGGATTCTGAACCACATTATCTTCCTAAATTATCGCGAGATGCATTAATTGACTTTATAAATAATGCTACTGATGAACAAGTATTTAAATTACAAAATAATATATCTAATTTTACTAAAAAACAATTAATTATAAAATTGGATATAGATAGTACAAATTTTGATATGTTATTTAAAATGTTTGAAAGTGAGAAAGATGCTTTTAGTGCTATCACTGATGAACAATTAGGTAAAATCTTTGCAAACGAAGAAAATTATCAAAAATACTCAAAATATTTACCAAATCAAAAATTATTTGATCTATTACAATCTACAGAAAACTCTAATGCTTTATCTGACTTCTTATTTAATGATAAAAGATTTGATGGAATAAAAACAACATTAACAAGAAGTAATGGAAGTCAAGTTAATATAGAAACAAAGGCTAAAGTAAAAGTTGGAAATTTAGATTTATATGTATATGAAGTAAATGGAAAGATAGTATATTCAGAAACAGATGTATTATCAAGTTATATTAGTGGTGATACTAGTCTAAAAGATACTATTGTAAATGAATTACTAGGTGAAAGTAATGTAGGTACACATGGATATATTGGTAGAATTCAAAGAGATGGAAATACTTTAAGTATTGATTATGCTAATAATGAAACATTTAGTGAATCATTTAAACCTATTTTAACAAGATTTCAAGATTGGTTTAATGGTATGAGAGGAAATAATAGAGGTACAACACTTGGTACTGATCAAAATATTGCTTCACTAAATGGTAATCAAACAAAAGGAGAATCACCTTATTTAGCAAAAGAAAAAGTGCAAAGTAAGGTAAAAGTAGGAGAAAGTGAACAAATAGTTGAAAGTGAAAGGTATATTGGAAAAACAGTTGATCCAGCATATCAAGATAGTTTTGATAAAATGTGTGACTTTATATCTAATAAATACCAGATGGATGAAAGAACAATTATTACAACAATAACAGGAATAATTGATGCACAAGCAGGTGCATGCTCTTATGCTGATGCATGTAATATAATATTTATACATTTTATGAATAATTCTGTAGAATTTGAAAGAAGATTTGGATTTCCAATGTATATAACTGTAAATGGAAAACAAATATTAAATTCTAAAACATTATTATTAGATATGTATATATTTGCAAATTCAAAAGAAAATGGTGGAAGAATATTTGAAATAAATCCAAATGGAAATCATATAATATCTACAGTAACAGATTCCAAAACAGGTAATGAAAGACTTGCTAATTCTATGGAACAAGTTTATATGTCCAACAGAATTGATGGAAGTACAAATAATTTGTCATTATATTTAGAAAGTAAAAATTTAAAAATTTCTAATGATATAACTGGTAATATGAATAATACTGAAGACTCTATTGATATTGAACATATAAAAGAAGAAGTAAAATATCATTTAGCTAATGGAGAAATTGTATCTTTAAGTGAATTTTCAACTGCTGAAAAAGTAGTAGATGAAACTGGCAAAGAAACATTTAAATATAAAACTCATGAATTGAATTTCTATAATATGGATGGTGAAGAGAATATTTCAACTTACAATTGGAATGAAGGTGGAGGACACATCACTACTATTATAGGAGTAGAAGAAGATGGATTTAGAGTTATTTCATGGGGAAGAGAATTCGTTGTAAAATTTGAAGATTTACATGCTGATAATTTTGAAATTGATGCTTTAAAATTTATTAATGAACAATCAAATAATGAAGTATTAGGAATAGAAACAGGTTCACCAAGTGAAATGATTTTAAAGGGGTTAGATCAAGTAACCGCAGAAGTTCCAACTGTAGAAGGATCAACAACAGAACAACAAGTAGAAAATATAGAATCTAAATTTGATACAAAATCAACAGGTGAAATGAGCTTAGATGAATTAGATCAAGTAACAGCAGGAGTTCCATCTGTAGAAGAATCAACAACAGGATCACAAGTAGAAAATACAACATCACAAGTAAGTACTGAATCAACAGGTGAAATGAGCTTAGATGAATTAGATCAAGTAACAGCAGGAGTTCCAACTGTAGAAGAATCAACAACAGGATCACAAGTAGAAAATACAACAACAGAAGTAGGTACTGAATCAACAGATGAAATGAGCTTAGATGAATTAGATCAAGTAACTGCAGGAGTTCCATCTGTAGAAGAATCAACAACAGAACAACAAGTAGGAACTACAACATCACAAACAGATAATTCAGATAGTTTATTTCATTCACCAACTGAAATGGATTTAATGGAAGATAGAACTTTAGAAGAAATTGTAAAAATAATTGATGAAAATGATTCATCACAAGCAGTTAAAGAATTAAGCAATTCTGAATTAACAATGTATTTTGATAGCTTAAAATTGTATACATCAAATGATTATAATTTAATAAAAGATTTATCAAGTGATCAAATTATATATATATTAAATCATACTGATAATTTTAATAAAATTAGAAGTACAATTTTGGTTAATTTATCAGAAAAAGAAAGAATTGATTTATTGAATAATTCAGATGTAGATACATTAAAAGTTATATTTGGTAAAGAACAAAAATCAGAAACATTTGAAATTGATAAACAAATTTTAGAAAAATTTGACTTTAAATCTGAAAATTTAACACAAGATACTAAATTAAAATTAAAACAATTAGGTATAGAAACAGATTCAACACAAAAAATTAAAAATCCATCAATATTAGAACTAAGAGAATCTAGCACATCAGAAGTCTTATCACAATTATCAAAAGAAGATATAAGTACTCATATAGAGGAAACTAGAAAAGAAATTTCAAAATTAAGTAAATTTATAGATTATCTTTTAAGTGATTCAGCTACAGAAAAACACAACAAATCATTTGTATTTAATGGTAAAGAAGAAATAGCATTGTATAAAAAGGTAGAAAAAACACAAGATAATCTTGATGGTTATGAAAAAATAACAGCAAGTGATATGGATAAACCTTTCTTATTAGGTTTAGCAGCTTCTAAATATAATGAATCTGTATTTGGTTTAATGAGAGCTGCAGCAAGAAGTGCTAGAATTCAAACTTCTAAAGAAATAGCAGCAGGATATAAAATTGACAGTTTTCCAGTAGATATTATTGGATTAAGTAGTAGTTATATGTCAAATGAAGGTGCAGCTATTGCTCATGATTTTGTATATCCTTATCTAACTAAAAATGGTATGACTTTAGAAAATATGACATCACAAGCTAAAAAAATGAATTTCTTTACTTATTGTAATGGAACAGAAAGATATTTAGGAATAGAAAAAGCACTTATTGACTTATTAATAAAAGATAATTTCACAGAACAAGAAATTGATAGTGTTTTATCTCAAATAACAGTAATACCATTTGCAGTAGAAGAAAATTTTGATCAAATAAGGGCAAAAACAATAACATTTAATGATGTTAATGATAATGGTCTTGAAGAATATTATGATGCACTCGGAGATAAAAATCATGCAATTATTCAAAAAGGTAATCATATTACTTATGTCTATAGAGGAAGTGGACATCATAGTGTTCAAGAATATTTATCAGATGGTAATATAGTTAAACCTGCATTGTCTTCAGTTGTATCAACTGTATTACAAAATTCATTAAATGGACAAGAAACTACAATATCAAGTATTATTGATATGTTAGAAAAATATGGTGATGAAACTAAAGATATAAAAGAATTGCTTGATGACATAGATAAGTCAATTGGCTTTGAAACTGCACCTAAATATAATATGATGGAAAGCAAAATTAGATTAGAATTAGAAAAAGTATATAGTCAACTAACTAATAATCCGTTTACTACAAAAGCAGATGTAAGTGAACAATTGCTTTCTATAAAAGAAGAATTAATAAAATATTCAGAATTTGTTGATCAAATAGAATCAGAATCAACACCAGTGACACAAACAACAGCAATAGAACAAACAGTAAATGAATCAGCAATTTATGAAAGTACTTTAAGTCAATTAAGTCAAAGAAATATAGGATCAAAAAATTTAACACAAAAAGAATTATTAGAATATCAAGAGTTGTATGAAAAATTTAATAAAGCAAAAGAAGAATATGATAAAAATTATGATGAATATGAAAAAACTAGAACACAAGAATCTTTTGAAAAAACAAAAGAAACAAAAGAAATATTTTTGAAATATAAAAATCAATTTCATGAATTAGAGTTAGAATTATATTTGAAATCTCATCCTGAAATTGCACCAGCTATAAAAACATTAAATGTATCACAAATAAATGAATATTTACATCAAGAAGGAATTAATCAACAATTATTTGCAGAAAATTTATCAAATGATCAATTAATAGACTATATAAGTAGTATTTCACAAGATAATATTGCATCAGGAATACTTGGAAATTTACAAAAATCTAGAGTAATTGAAATTGCTTCAAAACTTGACTTTTCTAATATAGAAATATATCAGAAATTTGTTAAGATACTAAATTATAATACTAAAAAAATTACAAATACTTTATCAAGTAAACAAATTCAAACTGTTTTTACAAATTTAAGTGAACAAGAACAAATTGATATGTTTAATTCAATTAGTGAATATGATAAAAGTAATAAATTTTTTGAATTAGTTGATTATTTAGCATCAAATATAGATGCTAAAGAATTACAAAAATTATATGAAATTAAATATAAAGATAGTTATTTTGTTAACTTAGATAAAATTTCAAATGAAGCATTTTTAAAATTAATTTATGATAACGATGCATCATGGTTAGAAAAAATTAGCTCCAGTGATGCTATTAGTAGAATATTAAGTAACAATTTAGATGTTGATGAATTTATTCAAAATATTAAAAGTACTAAATTGTTAGAAAGTGCTTTTTATGAAAATAAAATTTTAGAGTTAATAAAAGAATCATCTACAATTGAAAAAATTATAGATTATCAGCCATATTATCTTTCTGAATTATCGCGAGATGCATTAATTGACTTCATAAATAATGCTACTGATGAACAAGTAATTAAATTACAAAATAATATATCTAATTATACTAAAACACAATTAATTAAAAAATTGGATATAGATAGTACAAATTTTGATATGTTGTTTAAAATATATCAAAACAGTAAAGATGCTTTTGCTGTTATTAATCAGGAAAAAATAAATGAAATTTTTGCAAATGAAGAAAATTATCAAAAATATTCAAAATATTTACCAAATCAAAAATTATTTGATCTATTACAATCTACAGTAAAATCTAATGCTTTATCTGACTTCTTGTTTAATGATACAAGATTTGATGGAATAAAAACAACATTAACAAGAAGTAATGGAAGTCAAATAAATATAGAAACAAAAAGTAAAGTAAAAGTTGGAAATTTAGATTTATATGTATATGAAGTAAATGGAAAAATAGTATATTCAGAAACAGATGTATTATCAAGTTATATTAGTGGTGATACTAGTTTAAAAGATACTATTGTAAATGAATTACTAGGTGAAACTAATGTAGGTACACATGGATATATTGGTAGAATTCAAAGAGATGGAAATACTTTAAGTATTGATTATTCTAATAGTGAAACATTTAGTGAATCATTTAAGCCTATTTTAACAAGATATCAAGACTGGTTTAATGGTATGAGAGGAAATAATCGAGGTACAACCATTGGTACTGATCAACATATTTTTTCAATTAATAGAAATCAAACAACTGCTGAAGAATCACCTTATTTAGCAAAAGAAAAAGTGCAAAGTAAGGTAAAAGTAGGAGAAAGTGAACAAATAGTTGAAAGTG
>CANRBS010000044.1 GCA_947628895.1 uncultured Bacilli bacterium | reverse complement strand
TCATCAGGAATTAGGTACAATAGCGTTATAAAACTTTTTGATTGCTCAAAAACTTTCATAACTTGCTAAACATTATATCATAGTAAAATAAAATTTAATATTGTATTAATTTTTAACAACATTAAATTTATTACTTAATAATATAATTTTTATCTTCCTAACCCTATATCCTCATCATCTAAAGATGGAAAGTCATAATCTTCAAAAAAATTTTCTTCCCCTATTTGCATATCTTTTTCTACAGTTTTTGATTCTTCTTCTATTTCTTCATTTGTTTTTATAAATTGTAAATTATTTTTAATAATGTCAATTTGTAGATTAATATTTTTCATTATATCATTATAAGCTATTTCATTAATCCCATTATCAACAAAAGATGTAAGTGATGAAAAAAATAGTTCTAATTCTAAAATAGCATTATGTATTTTTTTATCATTACTTTCCTCTATAATATTTTCAGTGTATTTTGATAAATCTGGTAAAATATGATCATCTCTACTTTCATCAATTTTTCCAAACACATCTAAATCTTTTTTATAATTATCATAATTATGTTGTCTATTGTATTTTGGATTTCTAATTATCTTTTTATTAATAACATCTATATAACCAAAAATAAATTCAGAATCAATTTTATAATTTTGACTAGTATATCCCATAATTTTTAAATTTCTAAAGTGATTCCATAAACCAAATTTTGTAAAGCACTCATCAGGAACTGCAATTAAAACTAAGCCTTTCCATTCTCTATGTGGCCAATTTAATAAAGTTTCATATGAACCATATTCTTTAGTCATTGGTTGTGGTACTGCAGTTGATAAAATATTTGGTCTGTCATACATAAGACCATTTTCACATATACTTGGACAGTTATCTAAGCTTGTACCATGTATAAATAATTTTGTTTTTTGATTATTTAAAATTTCAATTATATTTTCAAACTCTTTAATGAATTCAATACCAAAATAATCTCTAGCTTCATCTTCTGTTTCTCTTTTAAATAATTCTGCTTTTTCTGCAATACATTTAATAGTTGACATAAAAGAATCAATATATTCTAGAAGTTTAGAAATATTTTCCTTTGAACGATTTAATGGATTATACAAAACATTTTTTATAAAATTTAAAATATCCTGTATTTTTTGATTATCATAATAGTATTTATTTTCATATCCTTCATATTTTATCATATATATTCTCCTAATTATTTTAAATAAATTTATAATGTTTTAAATAATAAAATTACTATTTTTTTGTTAACCAATTTTATAATTTGATTTTGCTTCAGAATTATATAATTTTTGATATTCTTTATTATTTTTTAACAATTCTTTATGTGTTCCACTATCAACAATTTTTCCATTTTCTAACATATAAATTTTATTACAATTCATTATAGTAGATAATCTATGAGCTACTATAATTATAGTATAATCTTTTGAAATATTATCTATTGATTCTTGAATTTCCTTTTGTGTTATATTATCTAATGCTGATGTTGCTTCATCAAATAATAATATTTTACAATCTTTAAGTAATGCTCTTGCAATAGCTAGTCTTTGTTTTTGTCCTCCTGATAAATTAACACCACCTTCACCAATAATTGTGTCATATTTATCTGGTAAACTCATAACATAATCATAAAAGCATGCTTCTTTACAAACAGCATCTAACTCCTTTTTACTAGCATTAGGTTTTACCAGTGTTAAATTATCTTTAATACTCATATTAAAAATATAAGGAGATTGTGTTATTATTGATACATTTTTTCTTATAGTTTCTTCATCTAAGTCATTAATATTTATATCATCAAATAATAAATTGCCTGAGTCTACATCATAACTTTTTGTAATTAAATTAAATATAGTTGTTTTTCCAGAACCACTTGATCCAATTATAGCAACAGTATCTTTAGCTTCTACATTAAATGATAAATCTTTCAAAACTAATTTATTTTTATTATATCCAAATGAAACATTATCAAATGTTATTTTACCTTTAAAATCATCAATTCTAATTTTTCCATATGAATCTTTTGGATACTTTTCATTATCACATAAATCAAATATTCTTTCAACTGCAAGTTCATATTCTTTTAAACAACTTCTTAAATTAGAAAAATTATCCATAAGAGAAAAAATATTACTATTATATAAATATAAAACTATTAAATTAGCTGCTGTTAACAAACCTTGATTAACAAATTTAATTCCTACAACTATAACTGAAAATACAGTTAATAAAAGTACGATTTTTTCAATGCGACTCATTTTACTATCATACATATCTTTATCAACTTCTAAATCGTTGTTTTCATCTAATTTATTTCCAATTAAATTTTTAATAGAATTTTTAAAATTTAGTAATTTTATATCTCTTATTCCTCTTATTACTTCACTTAATAAAGTATTTACAGACTCATCAGATTTTCTTACGGTTCTATTTTTATTTTTACTAATTTCTTGGACATGATTATCTACAATTGCAGCTATTAATACACCTAAAATATATATTAATCCAAGTATCCAATTTATACACATTACATAAATTATTACACCAATTTTAGTTATGCAGCCCATTAAATATCTTTGACCTGCATTAACTACTCTTGCTATTGCTTGTGGATCGTTTTTTATTCTTTCTTGAAATACTCCAGTAGAGTATTTATCAAAATTAGATATTCTAAGTTCTAAAACATTATCAACTAGTTCTTTTCTAATATTGAAAAGTATCTTAGTTCTAATTTTCTTCTTCCAAAACCATAATGTAACATGCCATAACAATTCTTCCATTATTTTAATTGCTAAAAATATAATTGCAAGTAATATAACTTTTTTTAAAAAAGCATTAGTGATAGATGTTATTAAATGTGCTTCAACTATTGGAGATACAAAACCTATTATATTAATAAAATATCAAATATAGCAATAATTAATAATTGAAATTTTATATCTTTAAAAAATTTTAAACTTCTTTTCAAATAAGAATTATTTGCTTTTTTCATATATGTAACCTCACTTATATAAATTATTATTAATAACTATAAAAGACTATTTTATATAATTTAATTTATCATAATGATATTATATCACTTTTATTTATAAATTGATAATCTTAATATGTTAAATTATTGTGTTTTATGCTATAGAGTTGAAGTAATTATGGCTATTGTTGATGTTGTAAAATACAACGGAAACCCAAATATAATGGCTTGGAAATATCCTAATGAAGAATTAAGAACTTGGACACAAGTTATTGTAAATGAAACTCAAGAAGAAGAAAAACAAACCAAAGTTGTAAAATGTAAAGAATGTGGAGCAAAGAATACTATTGTAATTGGAGAAACAAAAGAATGTGAGTATTGTGGATCGCTGTTACAATAATATTTTATAAAAAGTGAGTGAACATATAAATTTTGTTCACTTTTTTATGAAATTTAGTTTAAAAACACAATTATTTTCATAAAATTTGTTAATACATTTTATTATATATATTCTTATTTAAATTTAATAGAATCATAAATATTTTCATTTCGAATAAAATTAATTAAACACTATTTAAGAAGTATCTTAATAATTGACAAAAATCTTATATTAGTGTAAAATAATATTCACAAACAAAGATTAAGAAATGGAACCATAGCCAAGTGGTAAGGCCCCGGTCTGCAACACCGTCATCGCCAGTTCGAATCTGGCTGGTTCCTCCAAATTGTTTACCAATCAATCTTTATAAAAGATTGATTTTTTTAATAAAAAACTATTATTATAGAAACAAATTTATAAAATTGTTATAAAATTTATTATTCATTTTTTTATTTTGATATATAATATTATTTAAGAAAGGAGTTTTACAAATGAATGAAAATTTTAATGTTGGAAATCCCACCAAAGAAAATATTGATTTTGCTTTTAAAAATTTAATATTTTATGTTACGGCTTCAACTCAATTAAATATGTATAGAGAAAAAAGAAATGATTTTAAAAAAGTGTTAATTGAAATTGAAAAAATTTTATCTATATATGTAAATAAAGAAAATTTAAGTTCTATAGATGAAGAAGAATTAAAAAATATTAAATTTGATCTAATTGATTTAGATGCTGAAACAAAAGCTCTTAAATCTTACTTCGCAGAATGGTCTTTATTATGGATAGATGCAATTATTTCTTTAAGAATGTCAGAAATTAAAATAGGAGGTGTTAATAATGGCAGATAGAGATAAATATGGAAATTATGTAAATGATAAAGGTGTTACTATTAAAATAAATACTGATAAAAATTGGAAAGATCATATTAGTTTTTATGGTAATGATGTTGATAAACCACACGATGCAGCACATATTAATATAAATTATGACAAAGGAACTTTTAGTACAACAACACATGATTCTGATAAAAGTGATACTAAAACAGGAGATGGAAAATGTTATTTAACTTCTGCATGTATGAGATATTTTCAAGAAAAATTTGATGATAATTGCTATGAATTAAGAGTATTAAGATGGTTTAGAGATAATTTTGTTTTAAAAGAAGATATAGAACATTATTATGAAATTGCTCCAATGATTGTTGAAGCTATAGATAAAGAAGAGAAATCTGATATAATTTATAATTATATTTACGATAATATTGTTGATTATTGTGTTGAACAAATTGAACAAGGAAATTATAATTCAGCATATAAAAGATATAAAAACAGTGTTATAGCATTAGAAGAACAATTTGTAAAACCTATTCTGCAACAACAAAATATAAAAAAATTAAAAATAGTTAGTTAATAATTTTAAAACTGTTAGTAAAATTAAACTTACTAACAGCTTTTTATTTATAAATTAAAATACTTGCTTATAATTTCGTATTATTTCAACATAAATGTGTATTTTACTCCTCTAATTAATAAAATTAATTCAATTTTATTAGACTTTTCTACTTCCGATGGTATTTCAAAATATGAATATTCATTTTTTTCAATATCAACATTTAATTTTTTTAATTCTACAGTTTTATATTGACCTGCATTTCTATATCTAATAAAACCATAATAATTAAATAAATCTTCTGGATATTTTATAAATTTATTAACATATACACTACTATCCATATTTAATGTAGCACCCAATTTTAAAACACTTAAAGTTCCTTTATTAACTGATTCTGGTTTTATAGAGTATGTAGCAGTATTACATTCATCTTGAATACAATAATTATATTTTTCTTTAAACTTATCTGCTATTTCATATGATTTAATATTTAATTTACTTTTACCAAGAACAGTATCTTCTAAATTTATTTCATTAGGTAAAATCAATGTACCTTTATCATTTGTTTTAGTTAAATCAATTGGTTTTATTAAAATGTCTTTATATGTACTTGTATAACTAACATTATTTATCTTTAAAACATATTCATCATTTAAATCATTTTCATCGATTTCAAATATAACAATATAATCTTCATCTTCACCTGATTGAATATCATTAGGTGTATAAGTATTTCCCATATCCATAAATTTATCATTATAGCTAAAACTTGGTAATAATAATTTTTTATCAACTTCTACTCTAAAAGTATCTCTATTTAAAGTAACTACTCTATCATATTTATTGCTAATTTTTACACTTATTATTAAATAATATTTACCATTATTAATAACATTATTATTCATATCTGTATTTGTTATATAACTATCATTAATGTAAAAAAATGCATTGTTAGCATAAAACTCTCCACTTCCATATTCTATATCAGGAATATCTATTTGAGCTATAACATATATAGATATACTAAGTATAATTACTGATATTAAACCTGTCATGAACAATTTATTTTCTATCATAATATATTTTAAATATCTAATTGCTTTTCTAATGGTTCTAGCTATTTTATATGTATCAGTACCAAGTGTAACTTCAACTTCTTCATAATCACTTTGATCTATTTGTAATTCTTCTAAATCTCTCTTAAAATCAAATTGTTTTATATTAAATCCAAGAGTTCTTCCTAAAATAATAAATAAAAACACTATTTGAGGTAATAAAACTATTATACTAATATCTCTTAATGCTCTTACACTTTCTACATCTAAAGCCTCTAATTCTAAGTCTCCAAATACTGATGACATATACATAAAGTATATTATTAATATTAAAGAATATATTGCAACACCTAAATAAACATTTCTACTTTTTTTCTTTAAAGATAAAATATAATATATAATTAAAGATACAGAAAGTGCTATAAAAGCTGAAAGATACATTAAGAAATTAACATTATCACTAGCTAAATTTGCTGAATTTATGTAATAATGATTTGTAGCATAATCACTAAAGAATGAATAAATGCCAAATGTTCTAATTGTTAAATATAAAAGCATAATAAAAAGTATAGCATGTATTATCCTAAAGTTTCTTATTAAAAAAGCATATGGTTTTTTAATTACCACACTTAATCAACTCCCTACTATAAAAATTATAGCACGAGTTTAAAAAAAAGACTAGTATAACTAATCTCTTTTATAGTAAATCATTTGTCCTGGCATTAAATATATTGTTTTATTTTGTTCTACTATATCTTTTTCTTTTACATCAAATATATTACTTACATTATATAAAGTATCTCCTTCTTTAGTAATATAATAACTTACATCTTTTTTTGGTACTAATAAAGTTTGTCCAGGATAAATATAATCATCTAAATTAAGACCATTAAGTTCTGCTAGTAACTTTGTATTAACATCATAATATTTTGATATCTTGTATAATGTATCTCCACTTTTAATTTCATATGTTGTATAAAAAGGACTTTCTAATTCTTTTTTAATATCTTTTTCAAACATTTAAATCACCTAAAGTATTATATGTTAATAATTAAATTAGGTTATTTAATTATTTAATGTATACAAACATTGTGTTATCACTATTAAATGTAAGTTCATAATTATAAAAAATTAAATTATTACCATTAAATGGCTCATATATATAAAAATTATCCTCAAAATTATAATATATTTTATTATCTTTTTCTTTTATTATATTTATATCATTATTATTTATTTTTTGTAATAATTTTTTATTTTCATTAATAGCTTTATAAGTTCCATTATTTAAAGTATATTTATATTTAGAATCATTTGTATTAAATTTAATTTTATTGACTTTATATTCATTTTTACTACAACTTACAAACTCACCATTTACATATTTAACATAACCTTTTTCATTGTTAGCTATTATTTTTACTTTTTTATTCTTAGTATTTATTTCATAAAGAACAGCATATTTATTATCAAATATATATAAATTATTTCTTATATTGCCAACAATATATGAGTCAAAATCTATCGTATATCCTAAATCAATTTTATCTTTATTAAGAGTAGTTAAATTTATCGTTACTAAGGATGTATATTCATGTTCTTCATCATTATTTGCCATGTAAATAGTATCATTTAATAAATATGCTAGTGAATTATCATATTTATCTTTTTTAAATAATTCAACATTTTGATAAGATTTACCATTCATTATTATATATCCTTTATAATTCCATAATGCAATATATTCATCATTAGATAAATTATTATAATATATAAAATCTTTATTTGCTTTATCTACATTAATCGTTTCATTTTTATATTCTAATAATAAAGGTGAATCAATCAAGTTATAATCAATAAATTCATTATTAGAATAACACAAAGGATAAGTATTTAATTTATTAATTACAGGATAAATGCATTTAAAGGTTTCATCTTGTATTACTTTTATTTTACTAATTTTTGTTTTAAAAAATTTTCTTTTAGAATATATATCAAAATTATAAACTTTATTATTCTCATCTTTTATTTCAAAATAAAATCTTTTATTCTTATATACTTCTTTTATTTCATAATTATTTAATTTATAAGATATAGTATAATTTGAAAAAGCATATTTAGTTATTATTAATATAATAAAAATAAGTAATGAATACATTAATAATTTTCTCATTGTACTTCACCTACCAATTAAATTATACTACATTATTTAGGCAAAAACTATAATAAACAAAAAAAAGAATGTGATTACTCACATATCTCTTTTCCATTTACTATTCTTGTTTTTCCTGTTTTTGTATATCCTTTTAATGTAGTATTTGAACTCCATTTATATACATAAGATTTTGTTGTTTTTTTAGTAGCTTTAGCATTAGTTTTTTCTTGTGTATATAAATTACATTTATCTCCTTCTAATTTATATCCACTTGGACATGATTTAGTGTAAGATTCTTCATTTACTACTTTATAACACATTTTATCTTTTAATGTATAACCAGTAGGACAATTACAACTAACACTTCCACTCTTAACTTGATAGCATTTTAAGTTTGCTCCACTACCTTCTTTAACATCTGTATTAGTAGGACAACTATAGTTCTTTTCAACTTTGTAACATTTTAAGTTTGCTCCACTACCTTCAGCAGTAGTTCCAGCAGGACAACCATAAGTTGTTACAGGATCAGTAGTTACTGTTACATCTCTATAACATGTAGAAGCAACTTGTTTTGTTACATCTCTATAACATGTATCTGTGTATTCTTCTTTAACATCACTACATTTTTGTACTGGTACACTTCTATAACATACATCACAAGTTGTGACTCCTCTACCCCCTACAACTTTATTTACACAATTACAACTATATGGTTGTGATTCATATCCTTCTGTACATTTTTTCTTTGTAGTTGATTTAGTACAATCATAAGCTTCTCTTTCAGTTTTTGTTGTAGTACAAGAATAAGCTTGTTTTTCTACTCTTGATGTACCAGGAGTAGTTTTTTCTATTCTATTTACATATACTTTATTTTCAGTAACTAATGTTTTTAATTGTGTTTTAGTTCCTGATGTAGCAGTGCATGTAGCAGGTGTACTATATGTTGTAGTTTCATTTCTTTTAACTGTTGCATTTTTGCTATCTTTTAATACTGTTTTATAACAATATTTTCCATTTAAAGTAGCTCCAGCTGCACAACTATATGTAGTTTTTGTATTTGTAACTTGTTTTTTGAATTGATATTGAGTTATTTTTTCAATACTACATTTCTTTTCACAATTATTATCTTTACAATAATTATGACATCCTAGTACTTTAACAGTAAAATCACTTTCTTTGTTACATACTAAGTTAGTTTTTAATTCATATCCATTTTCAGTTTTAACAACACTTACATATGAACTTTGTAAATTACATGCATTACCATCTTCATCTACAAATGGTAGTATTAATTTTTTATTAATCATTTCATCAAGTGTTAATTTAACTTCTTCACCTAATTCTTTAGGCATTTTATCATCAGTGAAATAACTTTCACCAGCTTCTTGCATATATTTTATATTTTCTCTAAATACATTACTATAAAAAGGTTTCATATTTGGAACATTTTTATTAAATAACCAAATTAGAATAAATATAAATAATCCTGCAAATATGATTTTAACTAATAAATCAAATATACTAAAACCATTTCTTCTTTCATTACTATACATATTCAAAACCCCCTTTAATCTATTTTGTTAACTTCATTGTATCTAAATGTTCATATTTGTATTGTAATATATCTAATAAATCTTGTGTAAATCCAACTGAATCTGGAATATTTGGAACATCTATTCCTGTTAATCTACCAACAACTTCATTATATTCACCTGTTAATATTCCATAATATAATTCTGTTACAGGAACTTCTTTCATTAATTTTGTTTCATAATCAACACATGCTTCTATACAAACTGGTTGCATTGAATCTATATTATATTCAACTACTGTAGTTCCATATGGAAATATAGTTGACCAAAATGCAAATAATTTATTCTTACTATCAAATGTATGAGGATTTACATCACCATACATACCATCAAGTATCCATTCATTATTAAATTTATGTCCAATTTGTTCAATAGCTGGTCTTGCTATAGTTGCATCTTGTTTATTTAATCCATCAACTACTTGTGCATATAAATCATCATAAGATTTAATAAATTTTTGTAAGTCTGTTCCATCTGTAGTAAATAAATATGCTGGCGTATATAACCAACCATCTTTTTCTGCTGATGATGGAATATTTGTTAATAAATTAACATATTTTCCTGAATAATCATCAACAATATTAATATCAAATACTTTATTTCCATTTTCATCAAGTGGTAATTCACCATTCATAACTCTTATACAATTAGCAATTAATTCAACACTTACTCCACTTTGAGTATTTTCTGATAAATCATTAATATATGATTTATAATAATTATCATAAATGAATTGTGCTCTTGCATTTACTTGTTCATCATTAGTTATATCAGTAAATGTACCAACTTCTCCAAGTGTTAAACTTGGTGTTACTTCTGGTGTTACAGTAACTTCTGGAACATCTGTAACTTCTGGAGCAACAGTTTGAAGTGGTAAATCTTTTACTTCTTCAGTTGGTACAGGTGTTTGTGTATTATCATTACTTTCTTCATAATCAGCAGCTTTTTCGTTACTTCCAATAGCATATCCAACAGCACCTACAGCCCCAAAGCCTAATAATGCAAGAATAGCAGCACCTAACCCTTTATTACTTTTTTCAACTTTAGTTGGTTCTTCGTTTTCTATTTCATCTTCAGCAATAGGATTTGGTAATACTATTTCACTATTATATTTTTCATTTAGTGATTTTAAAGTTTCTTCATCAACTTTACCATGTATTAAATTTACTAAATCTTGTTGAGCAATTAAAATTACTTGATTATTCTCTATAATAGCATTATAGATTCTAACAGTTTCTTCTTTATTGCCACTTTTTTTTGCTTCTTCAAATTCTATACGAAGTGAAGCATCATCCTTTCTGTATTCTGCTATTCTGTTTCTAATAGCAGTTACTAATTCATTATTATTCATTTACATATACCCCCTTTGTAAATTGTGCTACATATTATAACACAAACTTACAATTTTGTCAAACTTTATCACTTATTTATTTATAATTTGACTTAATGGCTATTATTATCACATAAAAAAAGAAATTAGTCAACAACTAATTTCAATATGATAGTGTTTACAAAGTGTGGAGATTTGAAAAACAAACCTTTTAAATAAAATAAAAATGGTTAAAACCTAAAAAATG
>CANRBS010000043.1 GCA_947628895.1 uncultured Bacilli bacterium | reverse complement strand
ATCTTCAACATATATATCATATCATATCTTTTCATATTTTTGTATTGTTTTATCACCTCATATCTAATACACAGCATTTTTCTATTAAAATACATAATTTATTCTTCGCTAAATGTAACATATCAAATGTGAAAATAGTGTCAATTATTATACAAATATATAATGAAGGATAAAAATATCTTATTTCAAATGCTTGTGTATTAATAATATATGCTCCATAATAAAATATTGATATCATGAATAATAATAAATATAAATTCTTATTTTTATCTTTTTTCCACCATTTTATAGAAACAAAAATTAGTGTTATTAGAAATACTAGCCATGGTCGTAAAGTATAAAATGATATTTTTTCATTTAATTTTGAATAGCTATCTATAAATTTCATTCTTGCTTTACTATCGTTAAAATTGTATTCTTTCATTTTGCCATAAGCATCATATACATATGAAGCAAATGCTATTTGTGAATTTATACCCAAAGTTCTTTTAGTAAAGAAATATTTATTATTAAGAAATACAGCTGGTTCTTCCAATAGTAAGTCAATATATTTTTTTAATATTATTTTTGAGTTTCCTTTTTTAGATAAATTTTCTCTATTTATTTTAGTAGTCAACAAAGGATTAACAGTAATTTTAGTTGATGTATTAATTGCTTCAAGTGTTGAGCCCTCACCACCTATACTATCTAAATAATTAATATATTTTAGTTTAGTTTTATAATCCATATCTTGTATTGTACTGACAATTTCCCAAGCAAATCCAGCGGACATACTTGACATAGTATGTATATTAAAAATATATGTAAAGCTTGGAACTAAAACAAATCCAAATAATAATGCAAAAGTTAATATTATTTTTTTTATTTTTCTTATATCAAGTTTAAAAATATAAAATAATAAAACTGGTAAAATAGTAAATGCATTTGCTCTATAGCCAAACATTACAAAAGAAGATAATATTAATAACATAAAATTTATAACTTTATCAAATTTACAATTTATTTTTGTAAAATCATCAATTAATAATACAAAACTAACAATGCCTATTAATGATCCAATTGATGCTTCATAATAAACAGATGAACAATATATTACTGGGCTAAATACTATAAGTATATATATATATATTAGAGGTGAATTTTTTTATTAATAACATTGTTATAAAGATAAAAAGAAATGATTGAATAAAAGTATAAAAAGCTATATTACCAGTTAAAAATTTACAAATTCCCATAAACAATGAAGGTATAACAGTAAGCCAACTTTCTACATTTATTGCTAATCTTTCACCAGAAATTACCTTTTTTGCACAATCAATTATAGTATCTGCAAAATACACTCTACCATATGAGTCTGAATACCAAATTCCAGGGTATGATATTAAAGTACAAATAATGCTAAGTATTAAACTAATTATTATAATTGTTTTATTTTCTTTTATTTTATTATAATAAAAACTTTTTTTAATACTATTTTTAATTTTCTTCATATTACACTTCCTATTTTTATATTGCCACAAATATTACACCAATAATAATTAGTGAAACCCCTATCATTTTTCTAAAAGTTATTTTTTCTTTTAAAAATTTATATGATATAAGCATTGTCCATATATATGTTATTGCTGTTAATGGTAAAACAACTGAATAATTTAAATATTTTAAAATATAAACATTTAATAAAGCTGCAAACAAATATAAGAAACCACCAATATAAATATTTTTATTTAAAATTAAATCTTTAATTGTTTTATTAGATGATGCCTTTTTTAAGAAAAATGATGCAACTGAACCCATTATAGTCATAATTAATAATATTAAATAATATTTAATCATCATCCCCACCACCAATCATAATAACACCAAAAAATATAATTAATATTCCTATTATTTTTAATAAGCCTATTTCTTCTTTTAAAACTAAAGTTGCAAGTATAATAGTAAATATGTAATTCATACTTAGCATTGGCTGAAGTACAGATAATTTACCAAATCTATATGCATATAGCATTACAAGTGCACCTATTCCATACAAGAAAAAACCTAATAATAAATAAATAATATTACCATTATTAGATAATTTCCAAAATAATTGTCCAGTACATGCACAAATAGATGATACTAACATTAATAAAATACCTTTTTTATTCTTTTTAAGTGAATTTATCATAACATACCTTTCTTTTAATTTAATTTATCAACTGATTCAATTAAATAATTAACTTTTTTGAAAATTAAATTCATTATAACTGATAAATATTTTATCACAATTGTATATAATAAGAAAAGTCCTCCAAATCCAAGAGATAAAAATAACATTGTTGTTGTCCATCCTTCAATTGGCTTTCCTATCGCAAAAATTGTTATTGTATAAATACCTACAAATAATACTGCAAGTAACATTATAACTGTTAATACAATTGAAACTCTATAGCTTACATCAGTAAATAATATTAAAGAATCTATTGCATTATTTTTTCTTTCTCCACTTAATTCTTTATCTATTTTTCCTTTTTTGTCTTTTACTTTATAATAAATATTTATTGATTTTAATCCAGAATTTGCAAGTATTGCTTTTCTATAAGGAATTGTTTTGTTAATAGAATTCATTCTATTAATTGCTCTTCTTGATAATAATATAAATGTTTCAGAGTCAATTTTATATTGATAATTTGAATATTTATTAAATATTTTATAAAACATTCTTGAACTTAAATATTTTTTATCAGGACATATATTTACAATATCATATCCTTCTAATGATCTTTTATATGCATCAAAAACTAAATTAAAATCATAGTCTATTCTTACACTATCAAATTCATATACAAAGTCCCCAATTGCCATATCAAGGCCTGCATTCATAGCAAATTCTTTTCCTTGATAAAAACTCATATTTACAACAACAGAAGATGTATCTTTTAATTTTTTAGAGCATTCTTTGATTTTATCAACTGATTTATCTTTTGAACCATCATTAACAAAAATAATTTCATAATTTAAAAATTTTTCATTTAGTAATTCATCTAATTTTGATATAAATTTTTCAATATATTTTTCATCATCTTTTACATATACAACTGCTGATATAAAATTTTTTTCTTTATTCATTATAACACCTCATCTAAATCATAAACTGTATTTATCTTTCCAGATAATACACTAATAAAAGTTGGATTTGTTGAAAAAGTCTTAATAACTGTTGGCCTTGAATCATCAATTTCTGATGCCTTTAATATTGGCTTCATTGAATATAATGATTTCACATATTTAAATCCATACTCTTCTTTTAAATATTTTCTAGCAAGACTTGACATATATGGCCATGCACTTTTTGGTTTGTGTGGACATTCATTACAATTTCCAAGGTTTTCTTTACTACAATAGCAATTACCTTTTTTAAATCCTTCTTGACAAGGAAAAGTTGGTAAACTATCATATGATGTTTTATGTGGAGTAAATGTAACAGATGTAAGTGAATGATAACCTGTTTTTCCAAATGGCATTATTGAAAAGAAAGGACCATCCATAACTGTTATTCCTACATCTTTAAACTTTTCAGAAACAGTACACAAAATAATTTCACATAGTTCATATTTAATTTTAAATTGTTCAAAACCTAACATATTTAAAATTTGATTAACACTTGCATATGTTGCATTTAAAACATATCCACTACTGAATGTGCCTTCATTTGTAAAAATATCATAAACTTTATCATTCTTTTTAATATTTTGAATATCTATGTTGTATTTAATTTCTACATTTTTATATTTACTTATTTCTTTTACAAAATAATCACCTAAAATCTTAGCATCATAAGTATATTCTTTTGTTAAATAACAACCATCACACATATTTTCATTAAAATATTTATCTGTTGATACTTCATCACATTTTATATTTGCATTTTTACAAAATTTTATAAATTGTTCTCTATTTGTCCAAGAATAATTTTTAGATGTTGCATATATTTGATCAAACTCTTTTAATATTGAGAAATCATAATTTTTATTAAATCTTTCAAAATATTTAGCAGATTTAATAGCAGTTGAATAACTTCTTGGATAATGATATCCCATATGAACTCTAGCTTGATTTATATATGTTGCTCTTTTAAATGCTGCATCTTCTTTTTCTAAAACTAGAATTTTTTCGCCTTTTTTACCACAGTGTAATGCTGCATATAATCCATATATCCCTGCTCCAATTATTATTTTATCGTACATCTTTATTCACCAATTCCTATTCTTTTACATCATAACTATGAAATAAATTTTTAAATAATATTTTCATTAAATTTGCATTCCCTTTAAAGAAACTTATTTTAGTAGGAGTCTTTCCTTCTTTTGGATATTCTCTTGTTACTGGTATTTCACAAGTTTTTAATTTTAATTGATCTGCTTTTACTGATAAATATGCAAGTAACTCATATCCATAAAATATATCTCTAAATGGTTTTACTTTTTCATGAGTTAAATATTTTTTTGAATATGCTCTAAAATTGTTAGTAGTATCTGTATACCATTTTCTAGCAGTTAATGAAATTATAGGGGCATGTATTAATCTAAGTGATATATATCTTATAAATGGTGTATTAATTGCTTTTCCACCTTTAATAAATCTTGAGCCTTGTATAAAATCATAACCTTCATCCAATTTTTTTACAAAATTTACTACATCTTCTATACTATCTTTATTATTTCCATCAATTGTAACAATTCCTTCATAACCTTTTTCAAGAGCATAGTAAAATCCCATTCTAAGCTGGGCTCCTTGTTTTCCTTCACTTTTTTTGATTAACAAAGTATTAACATTTAAATCTTTTAATATTTTATCATCAGTACAACCATCCGTTGAATCTCCATCACAAATAATAATATCTACATAATCTGAAACTTTATATTTTTTTGCTCTTTTCAATTCTTTATGAATTTTTTCACCTTCATTTATAATTGGAATACATAAACAATATTTATGTTTCTTTTTAGAATATTCTTTACTAATAAAATTTGGTACACCATCTATATTTTTATATTCCATATTACTTTACCTCATTCAATTCATATAAATAGTCTATTGTATTTTTAACATCTTTAATATCAAACTGTTTCATTTCAATTGATACATATTTTTTATAATTTAATTCATTTAATAATTTAAATAAATCTTTATGTATTTCTCTTTTTTCTATAATATTAAGATTTGGTTCACTTATATGAATATGATTTATTAAATTAATATTATCTTTTAAAATATTAATATCTTCGTTATTTTGTATAATTGTTCCAAAATCATAATTTATTTTTATACTTGGTATATCTATTTTTTTTACAAAATCTATTGCTTCAGATGTATAATTTAAAAAATTTGTATTATAAATTGTTGGATTTGGTTCTAATGCTACTACTACATTTTTACTTTTTGCATATTTACCTATTTCTTTAAAAAATTCTAATGCAATTTCTAAATCTTTATTAATATCTTTCATATTTCTATTTTTAGGACAACCAAATACTAAATTATTACAATTTATACTACTAGCAAAATCAATGGCTTTCTTAGTATAATCAATTAATGTTTTTCTTGATTCATCACTTTCAAATATATTTTCACTTTTTCCATACCATATAGATTGCATAGAAACAATATTTATATCATATTTTTCTTTTAAATTATTAGATATATCTTTTATTTCATCTATTTTATCGTATGGACTATCACTTATTAATTTTGTTGGTGCTATTTCTAAATCAAAATTTTTCTCTTTTAAATAATTGTACATTTCTTCATCATATTTACTATCCCAAGATAGATTTGAAATACTTAACTTCATTTTTATCTCCTCATTACAAATTGCTTTATATCTTCTAAAGTTTCATTTTTATTAAATATATATCCATCATGTCCATTAAATAAATAATCATATTTTGTTTTAAAATTGTAATTTGGAATATTATTAGTTATTTCATTATTAAATTCTTTATTATAAATATATTTATATAATTCACTAATAGATATTGGTTCTGTTGCTATATTTAATATTTTTATATTATTTTGAAGAGCAATATTAATATGATTCCATAAATTATTTAAGTTATAAAATTGAAATACACCCCTACTATCTGTAAAGTTTAATGCAGTAAAACCTAAATTCATAAATTTTGATTTTAATAATTCTTTTTCTTCTTCATTTAAATCTCTACATTTATAAAAACCATTATTTTGATTTATATAATATTCTTCAAGTGAAGAATCTATTCTTAATAATTCATTATATTTTTCTTCTTTTAACATACTTGGTATTATATTAATTAAATCATAAATGAAATTCTTTTTAATATTTTTTCCATATAATCCTGGTAATCTAACAATTAAATAATCATTAATGTTATTAATTACCCATTCTTCTAAATATCTTCTGTTTTTTCCATATGCATCATTTGACACAATTACTTCATCATCTTCATTAACATTTATAGGACACCCATAAATATCAATTGTAGAAATTAAAACTAATTTTTTAGGATTAATATTTTTTATATTTTCTATAGCTCCATTTATAATTTCCATATCTTTTTCTGGATCTTTGTTAGCTATAAATTTTTGAGCAGTAACACCACAATATACTAATAAGTCTGGATTTTGATTATAAGCATCCAATACATTTTTAGAATTAAATAATCCATCAAATTTATGATTATCACAAATGTTTGAACCAACAAATCCAGTATATCCAACTAAAAACTCTTTCATAAAACACTCCTTTCTTTTAATTTTTTATTTTTTAAATTTTCCATTTTTTAATGATAATGAATAAATAAGTAAAGGCAATGCACATATAATTTGTGAATATACATACCTAAACTCATAAGAACCTGAAATTACAAATAAAATTAAGATTGTATTGCTAATCACTATTGTATATGGTGCAAAATAATACCATTGAAATCCTTTTTTAGAAATTATTATCAAAATTGATAAAATTATTATAAATAAGCTAGTTCCTACTCCAAAGAAAATATATTTAAGAGGTGAACTCATAACATATTCTGAATAACTGTTATAATAATTTTGAGCTTTTAATGTAATAAAATTGTCCTTATCTTGAGATGAGTTATACCAAAAACTTTTTTGATCATATTTCATAGACCAGATACTACTTGTTACATCTAATTGTGAAGTTAAATACATTACTGGATGACGAAATATATTCTTAAAATATAATTTCATAATATCATTGAAATTTTCATTTACCCATGTTGCATATAACATATTAGTTTCTTCACTATATCTTATATTATTAAAATTTGCTGGATGATAATTTTTATCCCATACTTCTTTTGGAGCAAATTTATCTAGTAAAGCTTTCTCTTCTTTTGTCATTTCTACATTGTTATGATAAACATGAGATATTTGGTTCATTACTATTCCAATTAAATCTACTGCTCCACCATCAGAAGAAATTTTTAATGATGGATAAATAATACTATATAAGATAAATCTTAAACATAATAATGAAATAAAAATATATGTATATACTTTTCTTCTATTTTTATTAGTCGCGATAATTATTAAATATATAAACATGCATAAAATACAAACTATACCATTATGTCTAAATAATAATATTCCTAAGCTTGTGATAATCAATAACATTTTATGTTTAAAATTATCTAACCATTTACCTTTTGTAATAACTATTTCTATTAATAATAATGTTCCTAAAAATATGCACCACGAGAAAGGAACATCCTTTATTAATGATACAGACATTTTCATAAAAAATGGATTTAAAACCATTATAAGTAATATTAATATTGTTACTTTTTTATTAAAAAAGTATTTTCTTAAAAAATAACAAAAATATAACATTATACTTCCAATAAATATCATTTGAAATATAGAACAAGATACAAAATCTTTATATATCAATGATGGAATTTTAAAGGTAAATATTGTTTGAATTATTGGATGCCAATTTCCATAGTTATTTGTTAAAATTTGTTCCCATTGAGCTATTGAATCAGGATTGGTATATGCTGGATACCATGACAATAATGAAAAAGTAAAAACTAATAATAAAATTAAACCATAAATTAAAAATTCTTTTTTAGAAAATTTTTCATTATTTTCTTTTAATTCATAATTAACTAATTTTGGAAAAAATATTCTAATAACAATATAAAACAATATAAATAAAGATAAAAATGCAAATTTATTAAAATTTAAATTAAAATCCCATACATTAATAAAAGATAAATAAAGAGCTAGAAAAAGCATAATAATTTCTTGTAATATATTTTTTTTAATTTTCCTAAAAAGTTTAATTGCCATAATATCCTCCGCAACTAAACCCAATTATATATATATATATAAGAAAAGTCAAGGCTTAGAATATTTAGAAATTAATCTTTTTTAATATACTAAAAATATATTTATATCATTAATTTAAGTATATCCAACTAAAAATTTTTTCATCAAAGTACTCCTTTATTTAATTTTTTATTCTTTCATTTTTTAATGATAATGAATAAATAAGTAAAGGTAATGCACAAATTAATTGTGAGTAAACATACCTAAACTCATAAGCACCTGATATTACAAATAAAATTAAGATTGTATTACTGATTACTATTGTATATGGTGCAAAATAATACCATTGAAATCCTTTTTTAGAAATTATTATCAAAATTGATAAAATTATTATAAATAAGCTAGTTCCTACCCCGAAGAAAATATATTTAAGAGGTGAGCTCATAACGAATTCAGAATAATTGTTATAATAAGCTCTTGCCTTTAATATAGTTAAGTTATTTGTGGGATCAGGTATATTAAACCAAAAATCATTAGAATCATTTCTCATAATCCAAATACTATTTGTTGCATTTAATTGTGCAGTTAAATACATTACTGGATGACGAACCAAATTTTTAAAATATAATTTCATAATATCATTGAAATTTTCATTTATCCAAATTTTATAATCCATTTTTATTCCAACGGCCCACCTAATTTTATTGAAATTTGTTGGTTCAAAATATTCATCCCATACTTCTTTTGGAGCAAATTTATCTAATAAAGCTTTCTCTTCTTTTGTCATTTCTACATTTTTATGATAAATATAAGATATTTGATTCATTGCAATTCCCATTAAGTCTACTTTACCACCATCAGCTGGTATTTTTAGTAAAGGATAAGTAACATTATATAAAATAAATCTTAAGCATAATAATGAAATAAAAATATATGTATATACTTTTCTTCTGTTTTTATTGGTCGCGATAATTATTAGATATATAAACATGCATAAAATACAAACTATACCATTATGTCTAAATAAAAGGATTCCTAAACTTGTAATAACTAATAATATTTTATGTTTAAAACTATCTAACCATTTTCCTTTCGTCATAACAATTTGTATTAATAATAATGTCCCTAAAAATATACACCATGAAAAAGAAACATCTTTTATTAATCCTACAGACATTTTCATAAATGAAGGATTTAAAACCATTATAAGTAATATTAATATTGTTGTCTTTTTACTAAAAAAATATTTTCTTAAAAAATAACAAAAATATAACATGATACTTCCAATAAATATCATTTGAAATATAGAACATACTGCATAATCTTTATATATTAAGGATGGAATTTTAAAGGTAAATATTGTTTGAATTATTGGATGCCAATTATCATAATTATTTGTTAAAACTTCTCTCCATTGTGTTATTGTATCAGGATTAATATTAGCTGGATACCATGCAATTAACGAAAAAGTAAAAACTACTAATAAAATTAAACCATAAATTAAAAATTCTTTTTTAGAAAAAATGTCGTTTTTATCTTTTTCTTTTAATTTATAATTAACTAATTTTGGAAAAAATATTCTAATAACAATATAGAACAATATAAATAAAGATAAAAATGCAAATTTATAAAAAGAATAAAAATCCCATACATTAATAAAAGATAAATAAAGAGCTAAGAAAATCATTATAATTTCTTGTAATAAATTATCTTTTATTTTTTTAAAAAAGTTAACTACCATAACATCCTCCGCGACTAAAACAATTATATATATATATATTAAAAGTCAAGTTATGGTTTACTAATTAAACTTTTTAAATTAACTATATTATTATAAAATTTTTTTATTGTTTATTATATACAATTAAGTGTAGCCAACTAAAAATTTTTTCATATAATAACCTCCATCAATTATTTATATTTTCTATTTTCTTATTTTTTAATGATAATGAATAAATAAGTAAAGGTAATGCACAAATTAATTGTGAATAAACATACCTAAACTCATAAGCACCTGAAATTACAAATAAAATTAAGATTGTATTGCTAATCACTATTGTATATGGTGCAAAATAATACCATTGAAATCCTTTTTTAGAAATTATTATCAAAATTGATAAAATTATTATAAATAAGCTAGTTCCTACCCCGAAGAAAATATATTTAAAAGGTGAGCTCATAACATATTCTGTATAACTATTATAATAGCCTCGTGTTTTTAATATAATTGAACTATTTGTTTCATCTGGAATATCAAACCAAAAATAATTAGAGTCATCTTTCATTATCCAAATACTGTTTGTCACATTTAATTGTGCAGTTAAATACATTATTGGATGGCGGACTAAATTTTTAAAATATAATTTCATAATATCATTGAAATTTTCATTTATCCATGTTGCATATAACATATTAGCTTCTTCACTAAATCTTATATTATTAAAATTTGCTGGATGATAATTTTTATCCCATACTTCTTTTGGAGCAAATTTATCTAACAAAGTTTTCTCTTCATTTGTCATTTCTACATTTTTATGATAAATATAAGATATTTGACTCATTGCAACTCCCATTAAGTCCACTTTGCCACTATCGGCTGGTATATTTAATAAAGGATAAGTAACATTATATAAAATAAATCTTAAACATAATAATGAAATAAAAATATATGTATATACTTTTCTTCTATTTTTATTAGTCGCGATAATTATTAGATATATAAACATGCATAAAATACAAACTATACCATTATGTCTTAATAAAAGTATTCCTAAACTTGTAATAACTAATAATATTTTATGTTTAAAATTATCCAACCATTTACCTTTTGTTATAACTATTTCTATTAATAATAATGTTCCTAAAAATATACACCATGAAAAAGGAACATCCTTTATTAATCCTACAGACATTTTCATAAATGAAGGATTTAAAATCATTATAAGTAATATTAATATTGTTGTCTTTTTACTAAAAAAATATTTTCTTAAAAAATAACAAAAATATAACATTATACTTCCAATAAATATAATTTGAAATATAGAACAAGATATAAAATCTTTATATATCAATGATGGAATTTTAAAAGTAAATATTGTTTGAATTATTGGATGCCAATTTCCATAATCATTAGTTAAAACTTGATTCCATTGTGTTATTGTATCAGGATTAGTATTAGCTGGATACCATGCAATTAACGAAAAGGCAAAAACTAATAATAAAACTAAACCATAAATTAAAAATTCCTTTTTTGAAAATTTTTCATTATTTTCTTTTAATTCATAATTAACTAATTTTGGAAAAAATATTCTAATGACAATATAAAACAATATAAACAAAGATAAAAATGCAAATTTATGAAAGTAATAAAAATCCCACACATTAATAAAAGATAAATAAAGAGCTAAGAAAATCATAATAATTTCTTGTAATAAATTATCTTTTATTTTTTTAAAAAAGTTGACTATCATAATATCCTCCGCGGCTAAAATAATTATATATATATATATTTTGAAAGTCAAGTTTAAAGTTTTTTGTTAATTTAAAAATGAAGTGCAACAAAATAATATTGAAAAAGACATATGAATAATCTATAATATCTTTTCG
>CANRBS010000042.1 GCA_947628895.1 uncultured Bacilli bacterium | reverse complement strand
TCGAGAAGTATGGATTTTGTAATACTATAATTATTAGAAAAATTGCCGATGAAGATGCTGCTATACTATTACAAAATGCCTTTCCAACACTGGAAAAATATATAGATCATGTTCATACTGTTGATGGAGTACCACTAAGAGTTCCAACAGATTTACAAAATGAAATTAAAAGTTTATTTAAAAATATGATAGGGTTAAAAAAGAGAGGCGCAAATTTATTTTTCACGGATATAGACAAACTAAAAGAAAAAATGTTAGAAGAAATAAAATAAATTCAAATAAGTCATTTAAAAAATAATATTTTATAGGTTTAATCTTATTCATCCCTAATGAGATTGTGGCACAAGCTGCAATCAAAGAGAACCAAAATTAGAACGCTTAAGCGTGAAAATATGAAATGCAAGAAGGACTAGAAATAGTGGTTCTTAAACATTAAGGAGTGGTGAAAGAAATTTTACCACTTTTTAAAATACAAAAAAAAGACATTACAACACAAACCTGTTATAATGTAGTTAACATGAAAAATAAACAAAATAAAGGGTGTTGTTAATGTCTATAAATAATTCTATACTAAAATTACTAAATATGAAAGACTCTAATTTAATTTTTGATGAAAATTTTTGTCAAGAAAGAAATATTAAAAATAAAAGAAGTTTGATTATAAAGGGATATTTGAAAAATGAATTTGAATATTGCCCATGTTGTGGCTGTATAAATAATGGTACAATTATAAAATATGGATCAAAAACTTGTTTAGTAAAAATACCAAAAATATCTGAATTAGATAGTTATTTAGAGTTAAAAAAACAAAAATATTTATGTAAAAATTGTAACAAACGAATGACGGCTGTCACAAAAGAGGTTGACTATAGATGTAGAATTAGTAATAATACAAAACACTCTATAATCTATTATTCAAAAGATATATTGCCACATACCTTTATAGCTAAAAATCATAATGTTAGTAATGTCACAGTTCAAAGAGAACTCAATAAAGTATATGACAATGAAACACTATATAAAAAATATTTACCAGAAGCAATTTGTATTGATGAATTTACAGCTATGAAAAGGACAATGGCATTTAATTTTTGCGATGCAAAGACTGGAAAAACAATAGACTTAGTATTAGATAGGAAATTAGAAAATCTAA
Source organism: uncultured Bacilli bacterium (assembly GCA_947628895.1). Classification (GTDB taxonomy): domain Bacteria; phylum Bacillota_I; class Bacilli_A; order RF39; family UBA660; genus CAG-1000. The sequence goes on along the minus strand of CANRBS010000042.1, from coordinate 11,365 downwards.
TAAAATATTTTAGATACTATTTAAAAGAAACAAGAGATAAAGTAAAGTTTGTAGTGATGGACATGTATAAACCATATATTACTTTAGTAAAGGAAGTTTTTGAGAATGCAAAGATTGTAATAGACTTATTTCATATAGTACAATTAATAAGTAAAAGCTTAAATAAGACAAGAATACAAGCAATGAAAAAAGATAAAATGAATTATAGAAAAATGAAAAGATATTATAAATTATTACTAAAACCTAGATTAGAATTAGACTGTAGTAAATGGAAAAAATATATTTGTTTTAAGCATTTAATGACAGAGGTAGACATCGTAGATTATATACTGAATCAAAATGAAGAACTAAAAAACACATACAATCTTTATCAAAATATTTTATATTCATTACAGAGAAAAGATTATTCACTTTTTAATGAAATAATAGAAAATGAATATGAGGGAATATCCAAATATATGGAAACTTCTTTAAACACATTAAAAGAATTTAAAGAATATATAAAAAACACTCTAGAACAGCCTTATAATAATGGTATCATGGAAAGAAATAATAATACTTGTAAATTAATTAAGAGAGTCGCTTTTGGATTCAGAAATTTTTCTAATCTTAAAGCTAGAATTTTAATATCTACAAATATTTTTAGAAAAGAAAGAAGTAGTAAAATTTCTTTCACCACTCCTTAATGTTTAAGAACCGAAAATTCCTCATAAACAAAAAAATGTGGTTTCTTTCCACACTTTTCTTTTAAACTTAAGATTAGATCAATTTTATGTTTTAAATGAAATCTTCTCTTTTAACTAAATTTTTTAATATAATTAGATAAAAAAAGTATTATGAATTTTCTTTTTTTTCATTTCCTTTTTCAATATTGTGATGAATTATTTTTATTAAGAAAATAACAATTATTATACTAATAAAAATGCCAAAAACAATATACAAAAAGGTACTATTCTTTTTCTTACTTTTATCTTTAGTATTAGGCTTATCAACCTTATATTCCTTCTTATATAAAGAATTACCATTCTCATCTGTAACTTCAATTTCAGTTGTACCACTATTTTTAAAAGTAACAATTCCGTCTTCTGATACAGTTGCAACATCTTCATTAGAACTTTTATAAATAACTTTATCACTATTTAAATTATCTTTTTCTATTACTTCTTCTTTACCTACTTCACCATGATTTATAATGTGAATAATCCCATCTTTTTTAGAAATATCAATTTCCTCATCGTTTGTGTTTCCAAAATTATCAATTGTTGCTTCTACAGAAATATCTTCAATTTTATCAGAAATAACTTTGAACTTTATTTCAGCTATTTTTCCATCTGCTTTTATTAAATTATCACTGGAAGTTAGTGCATATAAAGTAATAGTCTTTTTAGCATTTATTTCGATTCCTTTTAAGTCGGCATTATCAAAATCATTTGTTAAATGAGAATTAACATATTCTAATTTTTTAGAATCATACCTAATTTTAACACCTAAATAAGAAAAACCAGGATTATTTTGTAATGTAATTGGAACAGTAATAGTTTCATCTTTATAAGCAGTAGAGCTACCTATTATAAAAATAGGTAGTTCTTCGGCTTTAACATTTAAGGCTACTAAACATATTCCAATTATTAGTATCTTCTTAAACATCTTACTTATTTAGTCTATATTTTTTATAACCTAAACCAATAATTCCTAGTAATGAAATAATTGATAGTAATATATTAGGTGTTAAAGGAGATGTATTAGTATTTGGAATAGTAGTATCATCCTCTACTCTAAATTGAGAATCTTTAGTAATAGTAATTTCTATTTCCTTTTCCATACCATTGCTTGCAGTAACTTTAATTGTTACTGTACCTTCAGATATACCCTTAACAGTACCATCTTCTGAAACAACTGCTATGTTTTCATCACTTGAACTATAAGTATAAGTTAACTCATCAGTACAATCACTAGGATTAGCAAATGGTTGAAGAACCATTTCTTCATCAACACCTAGTTCTTTTGCTGGACTAAAAACATCAATACTATCAGCATGAATTTCTTTAATAGTAATTTCTATTTCTTTAGTTACTCCTCCTACTTTAATTATTAAAGTAGCACTTCCCTCTTTTAATCCAGTAATATTTCCATCTTCATCAACTGTAAAGATTTCTTCATTACTACTTTCATATTGAACATTTTCAAATTCAGTAGTATTAACTGGATTTGGAGTAATTGTTACAGAAGTCTTACGTCCCTTTAGAATTTCATCAGGAACATCAACATCAACATCAGTAAGTGGAATAATACTTACAGTTACAGATACTGTTACTTTCCTACCATTTTTCAATGTACCTGTAATAGTAGTAGTTCCAGCCTTATGTCCTGTTACAGTACCAGATTCATCAACAGTAGCAATATCTTCATCAGCACTTTCCCAAGTAATTTCTTGATCATCAGCATCTATTGGAGTAATAGTTGTACTTATAACCTTCTTATTTGCTTCACCCTTATAAATTTCTAATTCAGAATTAGCTGTAAATGATTTTACTGGCACATTTACTTCTACATCAATAGTCTTTTCAAAATCACCTGCTTTAACAGTAATTTTTGTTTTACCTTTCTTTAAAGCATTAATAGCTCCAGTAGCTGAATTAATAGAAATAACACCTTGCTCTGCTCCATCAGCTATAGACCATTCAATATCTTTATAATCGGCATCAACTGGAGAAACTTCAGCTGTTAAAACATATGATGAGTTTCTTTCTAGTAATAAGCTTTCAACTTCTTCATCATTTAATTTAACAGTAATATCTTCAACTGGAACAGCAACAACTACAGTTAATTCTGCTGTTTCATCAGCTAATTTAGCCTTAATAGTAGTAGTTCCCTTCTTAATACCTGTTATAGTATTATTATTTAGAGAAACCATAGATGAATCATATTCATACTCTACATCAGCTAAATCAACTGTTGCATCAGTTGGATTTAAAATTAATTTTGGCAAAGTAGTTGATTTACCACGATTAATTGTTAAATTATCTTTTTCAAATGCCATACTTTCTAAAGCAACTGTTACATGAACATTAACTTCTAAAGTATGTATTTTATTATCAAATGTCTTATAAGTAGCTGTTACTATAGTATTACCAGCTTTTAAAGCTTTAATTAAACCAGTATTACTTACACTTGCAACATCTGAAGGACTACCCTCTTTAATTCCCCAAGTAACTTGAGGTTTTTCATCAGGAGTCTTACCAGTAGCATCTACAAAGATAACTTGCATTTGTTCTTGGCATTTTCCTTTGCTACTGTCACATTTAGTTATTAGATTTAAATCATTACTTGGACTTAAATAACCACCTTCTACTGGTGTTTTTACATTAACAGTAACACTTGCAGATTTACCAGCATAATTTGCTGTTATAGTAGCAGAACTACCAGCCTTAACTCCAGTAACAACACCTTTATTAGTAACTGTTACACCATCGTTATCACTTGACCAAGTTACTACTTGACCTTCAGCAATAGTAGCATCTTCTGGAACAATAACTACTTTTAAATTAGCTGTTTCGCTAGGATAAATAGATAAACTACTTACATCTTTGTTATCTTTTTGAATTTTTATTTTTTCTAATGGAACATTAACAGTAACATTAACATTAAATTCACATGTTACAGCATCTTCACAATTAGTAATTTTTCCTTTTACGGTTGTTTTTCCACCATGTAAACCTTTAATAGTAGCACTAAATTTACCAGCAGCATCATTAGTTTCTGTAATAGTAGCAACATTATCATCATCTACTGTCCATTCTACCTCAGAATTAGCTGTTTTAGGCTCATAAGTAATTGTTACATCTTCAGTAGCATTTTTATTTAAAGTTAATTCACTTTTATCAATTGTTGCATTAGTTACAGGAATAACAACATTAACTGTAATAACTGCTGAAATATTTTCATTAGCAACTGCTGTTACTTTAATTGTAGCTTTTCCTGCTTTATGAGATGTCACTTTACCATTTGCATCAACAGAAGCAATTTCTTCATTTAAACTTTCCCATTTTACACTAGCATTATCTGGATTAGTTGGCTCCATTTTAACATCTAAATCTAGGGTTTTATTTTCTCCTTTAATAGTAACACTTTTTTCAGAGAAATATAATTTTTTAATTGGATTAGTAACATTAACCTTTACTTTTTTAGTAAAGCCATATGCATTTACCGTAATTTCTGCTTGACCAGTTTTTTTAGCAGTAATAACTCCTTCAGTAGAAACATCAGCTACATCTTGCTTTGATGAAGAGTATGTAGCATTTTTTAAAACTGTTGTATCAGGATCATTTGGAGTTATTTCAATATTTTGTGTTTGACCAACAATCATATTAATTTCATCGCTAACATTTAATGTAATATCATCAACAGGTACTTCTACAAAAGCTTTAGCATTTTCTACTTCATAATTTAATGGTTTAAATACAGCTGGAACATTTTCACCTGTTTCATCATCATAATAAGCTGGTGATTCTATTCTTTCAAGATCCATTTTTTCACTTGCAAAATCAAAATTATAATTTCCTTTAGCTGTATCTTTTACACGTAGTTGCAAATAACCAATAACACCATTGTAAGAATATGTTTTTTCATACTCATCATTTGGCATAACACCTACAGTATAAATAACAACATTACGTTTAGGATTACTCTCATCTACTTTATCAAGTTGAGAAGTAATAATCTTAGATTGATTATACTCATCTACATCACTATAACTCCAAGCTCTTACATATTCAAAAGCACTATTATCATAAGTTATAGCATAAGTATTATTGTTATAATATGGAGCATCAGCTATTTTAATTTGTAAAGTAAATACATCATTTCTATGCAAATGCATTAAATCAACTTTTTCAGGATGACTTAAATCTGTTGTAACTGCACTCATACTATATTTAGCTTTTTGTTCTGCAAAAGCAAGTAGACTAGGTACTAAAATAGATACTACAATAATTACTGATACCAAGGTCTTAAATAATTTAGTTTTAAATAAGCTTTTTAGTTTTTTCAAATTTTCTCTTCCTTTCTTTAAGTATTTAACTTTTTTCTTGCTTTAAATAAGCATGAAGAATAAGACGCCTATTACTATCATTGTAACAAGTTACTAAAGTTAAAGTTTGCTTTATTTCTTTCTTCTCCAAATCTATATTAAAATCTTTTTCACTTTTAGTGAATGAAGATGTGCTAGAGTTAATTGGCTTAGAATCATTAGGATTTGTTACATACATTGAGTAAGCTTTATAAACATAATCTTTTTGAGGTGTATAAATATAAACATTAACATCTTTACTAGAACTATTTTCATAGATTCCTTTTAAATCAGAAAACATATCTGTTGAATGCGTATAGTGTCCATAAATAATAGTATTAGGATCACTAAAATCTGACTTGTTATTATAATCCATATATATAGAACCATTGATATTATATTCATTATTAAAATCTCTTTTTAAATAATATTTATTATCAAAAGTCTGCATAACAGGATAATTTATATGAGTATCTGGAATATTAATCCAAGCAACTACATCGACATTAATATTTTTTAATTTTTCAAAATCAATAGTAGTTGCTTTTGTCTTTTTATTTATATTAACTACATCATTTACTAAATTAGTATTATTTTTTTTACTTCTATTTCCATAATAAATGATTCTAATTCCATTATATGTTGAAGCTAAAAAGATAAATATTAAGATTATTAGTAAAATATTTAGAAGTAATTTTTTATATTTCTTTTTTAAAACTCTTCTTTTCATATTAAGCTTTTCTTAAATAAATTCTTAATATTTCAATAGCATCATTAGTAGTTATAGAATTACTATTATCTAAATCACCAACTAAAATAGCATCAGCTGTTTGTTTTGATTTACCTACTACTATATATAATGCTTCCATAGCATCTTTAGTATCAACTTCACTGTCTTTATTCAAATCTCCTTTTAAATAATCTTTAACAGTAACAGTAGTCTTTGTAGTGTTAAAGTATCCATTTTTTGCTGTAATAACAGCAGTTCCTTTTTTATGAGCAGTTATCTTACCTTCATTATCAACACTAACTATATCTGGAGCACTTGATGACCATGTAAGTGGTACTTCAATATTAGGTGTAAATGTTACTTTTAATTTTTTTGTTGAATTAAGATTTAAACTTGTATTTTCTGGTAAACTTAATTTAATATCACTTTCAGTAACAATCTCAAAATTAACATCAATTTGGCCACCGTATTGACCTTTACCTTTAATAGTTAAAGTTGCTTTTCCTGGTCTATAATTACTTGAGTATCTCAAATAATAATCTTTATCTTTTTCTAGAATTTTACCATTATAAGTAACAACAGGTTCAGGCTCAATATCTTCATTGTTATTATATAGGTAAGCATCATTAATTCCTGTAACTTCTGCTTTAGCTATATCAATTGCTTTGATTTTAAAAGTTAAATCAGTAAAACCAGCATAATTGCCAATTCCATATATTCTAACTTGAGCATAATCAGTTATTTGATCAATCTTTAAATATTCAATAACTTTAAAGTCTTTATTCTCTTGTAAAGTATAACTTCCATCTTTAATAATTATGTTAGGAATATTTCTATCACCACTATACTCAATATCAGGAATAGAAATATCTAAATCAGTTATTAATTTAAAAGTATTTTGATCAGTTGTAATTACTCCAAAAGGACAATTATTTTCCTTGGCATAAGCTTCAGCTGTTGAATTAGCCAAACCATAAATTGGTTCTATTGTTGAGCAAAGATTTTTTCCCAAAGTAGCTTTAGGATTTTTTACAACTAAATATCTTAAAACATCTTCATAAGTACCAACACCAATATTTATATCAAATGCATCATCACCTATCTCAGAAACAGATTCTGGTAAAACAATTCCTATTAAATTTTCAACACCATAAAATGCATAAGGCTCTATTTTTTCAACACCATTAGGAATAATAACATTTTGTAAATTTGCATTATAAGACATTGAGTACTTTTTTATAGTTTTGACAAAACTTGGTATTGTAAAAGTACTTTCTTTTTTACCAGATGGATAAGAATGAAGAATAGTACCATCTTTTGAATAAAGAACTCCTTTTTCTGATTTATAATTAGGGTTATCTTCTGCAACAATAACGTCAGTTAAAGTGGGTACACGATTAAAAGCTCCAATTCCGATATCAGTAATTTTTTTTGGAATAGTTACTGTTTTTACAACTGTATCACCATGTGATCCATAATACATTAACCAATCACCAAGCTTTGTAATTTTTCCGTTAGGATCTATAACAGCATTTTCATCATACCCATCATATTGAAGATACATTGAACTTCCTGTTGAAAAGCCATTATCAGTTGATTCAATTGAAATTGGTCGAGGGGTATTTCCTATACTTACAACATCAACTACATATAATTTACCATCTAATAAAGCTGCAACATTATGATGGTTAGATCCTGCTCCTGCATCTCGATTAGCAAAACGCATATGAGCAGTTATTCCTGCTAAATCACACATATATAAAATAGCATCACTGTCTCCAATACAATCTGCACCATCCCCTGAAAATAAGCCAACATAAGAAGATGAATAAACAGAATATTTAGTATATTTGATTAAATCCATAATTTTTTGCATCTTTTGCATATCTGTCATGTCTTTTGTTATATTTTCTTTAACATAATCTTTCATTATTTTTTCGGCATTATACTTAGCATAATCAACTACATTTACAACAATATTTTGTGTTTGTGTACCTGCTGTCACTTGAACTGTTGATTCACCAGTTATAACATCTCTTCTAATTGTAACTCCTTCTGATGTATCTTCTTTAGTAGAACACCAATTACCTTTACAATACCAAACTTCTAATTTAGGAGTTATTAATCCTGTTGAACTTACTTCAACGCTTTCTCCTTTTGTAACCTTATAAGTTACTTTTTCAGTCGTATCAGTAGTAATTTGAAATGATTTCTTTAAATCATTTGGAATTGTTAATTTATCTTCATACGTTGTACCTAGAGTATATAGTGTTACATTAGTTGAATTAACTGTTAAAGCTTTTACTAAAGATAGACCTAAAACGGATATTAGTAAGAAGCTTCCTAAAATGATAATTGCAAACTTTTTCTTCATAATTAACCTTCTTCCTTGTTTATGCCTTTCTTAAATAAATTCTTAATATTTCGATAGCATCATTAGTTGTAATAGAATTACTATTATCTAAATCACCAATTAAAATAGCATCACCAGTTTGTTTTGATTTACCTACTACTATATATAATGCTTCCATAGCGTCTTTGGTATCAACTTTCGTGTCTTTATTTAAATCACCTTTTATATATTTACTAACTCCTGTTCCTACTGTTACTTTGCAAGTAGCTGTCTTACCATTAGAAGTTGTAACTGTAATTGATGCAACACCATCAGATAATCCTGTAATTTTACCTTTCTCATCAACACTAGCTATGCTCTTATTTGAACTTTTCCAAGTCAATTTTTCACTATCTGTTGTATCTTTAGGATTAATAGTTGCAGCTAAAGTAGCTTCTTCATTAATTTTTAAGGAAAGAGTATCTTTATTTAACTTAACATTTAATATCGGTTTATAAGTACCTGGAGTAAATGAATAATTTAAAAATGAATTAAACAAAGTAGCATCAGTAGAACTAACTTTTCCATCATGATCTAAATCAGCAATTAATAAATCATCTTGCGTAGCACCACTTTTATATAATTCTAAAATTTCATCACTATCAGTCTTATCAAATTTACCATCTTTATTGATGTCTCCAACATATTGTTTAGAACCATCACTTAACTTAACAGGAACAGATACATATACTAAACAACTTGCACTTCCATATTCTTTAGAAGTTGCTGTTACATGAGCAAAGCCTCCTTTAAGTGCTTTAACTAAACCATTGTTTACACTAAGAATATCATTATAATCTGTACTCCAAGTTACATTTATATCTTCACCATTACTCAATTTTGCTTTTAATTGTAGTGAATCATTTAAATTATTTATTTGATAATTTGTCTGATTTAAAGTTAACTTAATATCAGTAACATTAACTTTAATCGTTGAAGTAACATTAGATATTGTTTTAACTGAAATTTCCGTTTGTCCTTTAGAAAGTAATTTCACTTTACCATTCTCAACAGTTGCAACTTGCTTATTAGAACTATTCCAAATCAATTTATCGGGATAATAATATTTTGGAGTCAAAGTATAGCTTAGATCAATAATATCGCCTTTATTGCCAGTTATTTCCTTATTAGCAAAAGTTACTTTTGAAATTAAATCTTTATAAGAAATATTATTATTTTTGGCATAAGTTGCCGTCTTTGTATTTTCAGGCAAATAAATAGTAGACTCTGTATCAGTAAATCCCATATAATCAATATTTGGACTTTCAATAATTATTTCTTCCAATCCTTCCCAATTTTTCTTAAAAGCATCAGAATAAATTTCTTTTACACTCTTAGGAATAATAACAGCATCAATACTAGTATAAGCGAAAGAAGTCTTTCCAATATATTCCACTTTAGAAGGAATTTCTATAACACCACTTAAATCTCTATTCCAGGCAAAAGCACCATCAGAAATATATTTTAAATTTTCACTTAACTTCAAAGAAGTTAAATTATTTTCATCAAAAGCATCATAACCAATATACCCAACACTATTAGGTATAATTAAACTGCCTTTAATAGGTACATATATGAAGGCATTATATCCTATTGATTTTAATGTTTCTGGCAACTTTAGAGTCGTATCAAATTTTTTAGAATAAGCAAAAGCTGAATTTCCAATATATTTTAAATGACTAGGAAGTTTTAGTTCACCTGAAAATTCGGACTCATAAAAAGCATTTATTCCTATTCCTATAACAGGTTTGTTATTAATCATATCTGGTAAAACTAAAGTGCCACTTGGAGTTTGATCATCTTTACCTATAGCTCCGACTATAGCAACATTTTTCTTTGATTCAATATATTTCAATTTATAATTTTCATTAGCAACATCATAATAACCAACTACTGACCAATCATTTAGTTTTGATAATTCATGTTCTTCAGTATCTTCATTAGAATCAATAGTACTATAGTAAATATTTCCATCTTTTGAATAAACTCCATTAACAGTACTAGAAGATTTAGCTGGTATTAATTTTTGGATTTTATTATTTGTAATATCCATTGAATATAAAGATTTATCTGTTCCTACGTAATATAAAATATTTCCATCTTTTACCAACCCTGTATTAAAACTATCATATAAAACATCAACTAGTTTTTGTTTTGAACCAGTAGTTAAATTTTCTTTATATAGAGCACTAGTCCAACCAGCAGCAAATTTAGCATCTATATAATATTTATCTGTATCAGTATAATATGTTTGAGAAAAAGTTGAATAGTCTTTAGTACTTGTCTTACCTTCAGGAAAACTATGCAAAAAATTATTTGTTCTTAACATAGCATCGCTAAAGTTTAACATTGAACTTACACCCGAAGCCATAACATCACTTTTTGATTTAAAAACAGTGCTAAAACCAATCCGTGTTAATTGACTTCCACTTTTTGTGGAATCAAAATATGTCCATTCATCATCCAAGTTACATAAATTCCATGCATGATTACCTTTAATACTCATTACTACTTCACAAGGTGAACCAGCCGTGGTATTTAGAAGACGAAATGCATCATTAAAGCCCGCACACACTGATGCATGGTCCACAAAAACAGAACCATACGTCTGTCCTAAAGTTTTAAATGAGTAATAATTACCTACTTGAGTATAAACACCAAAAAATAAGGCCTTATCATGTTCACTCATCTTATCATTATCAGTTTGTTCAATCGCATATAAAATATTTTGTTCAATCAAAGTATTATCATCAACATCAAGAGCTTTTGCAGGTTTAAAATAAATAGCTAAAAACAACATAATCAAAATTCCTAGCTTCTTTTTCATAAAAATTTCACCCTTTTTTTAATTTATCTTAATAAGATTATACCCCTCTCAAAAACTGTCTGTCAATTACTTTTTTCAAAGTATTTTTCATTTTTTTTATCATATTTTTAAACTATTTTTTACCATATAAATTTTATTTAAACTACATAAAAATAGCCCTTCTTTATAAAAAAAGATAATCATCATATGTCAGATTATCTCTTAATTTAACGTATTTAGATTCAACTATTTTCTTAAACTTTTGCTTTTAATCTCTTCATTAAGCATTACCAAGAATTCTTCTTTCGTCAAAGTTGTTGTATCTTTTTGACTATATAGACGATAACTAATCTTACCTTCTTCTTTCTC
>CANRBS010000041.1 GCA_947628895.1 uncultured Bacilli bacterium | reverse complement strand
AATATCAGTTTATATTATTTCTATTGAAGTTACCATTCTCTTTTTTTTCTTTGTCTACTTCTTTGGGTACACTTCAAATATTTAAAAATTTAATGCCTTCTTTTTTTCATGCCTTTTTAAATACTTGATATAATTTTCTTAATATTATATAATTAATTTAGTGAAAATCAGGAGGTAAAATGATTTTATTTGATTATATAGTTAAATTTACTTGTAATTTTTTATATACTTTTATGAAGTTAAAAAGAACTAATTATAATAAAGTTGTTTTTATAAGTAGATTAAGTAATGAAAAAACTTTGGATTTTAAATTAATAGAAGAAGAATTAAAGCATCAAAATAAAAATGTTGAATGTGTATTTTTATGTAGAAGAATAGTTAAATTTACTGATGGTATTTTTAAAAATATTATTTATACTTTAAAGTGTTTATCTAATCTAGCTAATGCTAAAGTATGCATAACTGATTCTTTTACAATAGCAGTATCTTCTGTAAAACATAAATCTTCATTAAAAGTAATACAAATATGGCATTCAATGGGGGCTATTAAAAAATTTGGTTGTCAATCTGTGGATTATGATTTAGGAAGAGATAAAAAAACATCTAAGATATTGAATATACATGCAAATTATGATTATATAATATCAGGAAGTAAGGAAATGACTAAATATTTTGCTTTAGCATTTGGATATTCTGAAGATGTATTTTTAAATTATGGACTTCCAAGAATTGACTATTTAATTCATAATCAGGATAAAATAAAAGCTAAAATATTAAAAAAATATAAAGAATTTAAAAATAAAAAAAATATATTATATGCACCAACTTTTAGAAATTATGAAGTAGATAAAACAAATGAATTAATTGATAGTATAGATAAAAATAAGTTCAATTTAATAATCAAAGCTCATGCTAATCAAAAATTAGATGTAAATAATAGTGTATACACGTGTGATGAGTTTACTGCATTAGATTTACTTTGTGTAAGTGATTATGTTATAACTGATTACTCAGGTATAGCAATTGAAGCAGCAAGTATTGATAAAAAGACATTATATTATGTATATGATTATGAACAATATAAAAAAGAAAGTGGACTTAATATAGACTTATATAAAGAGATGAAAGGTTGTGTTTTTAAAGACACTAAAGAATTATCAAAATTTTTATCTAAAGATAAATATGATATGTCTATATTAAAAAAATATAAAGATAAATATATTGATGTACAAGATGGAACATCTACTAAAAAAATAGTTAATTTAATTATAGATAATATGAAAGAAGGTATGAAATGAGTAAAGTAATTGAAGTTGTTAAAGGAGTGGCAGTTAAAAATCCATTACTAAGACCAATCGCGTATAAAGCAAAATTAGTAAGTCAATCTAATGATTATAAAAAATATTATAAAAAATATGAAGTTGATGATAAATTATGTGTTTTTGAAGCTTTTAATGGTAGAAAATATTGTGATAGTCCAAAAGCTATATACTTAGAAATGTTAAATGATAAAAAATATAAAGATTATAAATTTGTATGGGCATTTAAAGATCCAGAAGAATTTAAATATTTAGAAAAAAATGATAGAACTAAAATTGTAAAATATCATTCAAGTGAGTATAAGAAAACTTATGCATCTGCTAAATATTGGTTTACTCCATCTAGACTTCCAGATTATATTAAACCCAAAAAGAATCAAGTATATGTTCAATGTTGGCATGGAACACCTCTTAAAAGATTAGGATTTGATATTAAAGTTAAAGGTAAAAATGCAACAAAAAGTGTTAAAGAATGGAAACAAATTTATGAATATGATGCTAAAAGATATTCATATATGTTATCTCCATCAAAATTTTGTACAGAAAAATTTACAAGTGCATTTAACTTAAAAGAAATAGGAAAAGAAGATTGTATAATTGAAGTAGGGTACCCAAGAAATGACGCACTATTTAAATATAATCAAAAATATGTATCTGATTTAAAGAAAAAATTAAACATACCTAAAGATAAAAAAATTATATTATATGCTCCAACTTGGAGAGATGATCAATATAAAGTAGGAGTTGGATATACATATAAATTAGGTCTTGATTTTGATAAATTTAAAAAGAAATTTTCAAAAGATTATGTAATATTATTTAGAACACACTATTTAGTAGCTTCATCAGTAGATTTATCTAAATATAAAAATTTTATTATTGATGTATCAAATTATGATGATATTAATGATTTATATATTCTAGGAGATATATTAATTACAGATTATTCAAGTGTATTCTTTGATTATGCAAATCTTAAAAAACCAATTTTATATTATATGTATGATTTTGATGATTATAAAAATAATATGAGAGACTTTTATTTTGATATAGATGAGCTTCCAGGACCAATAATAAAAACAGAAGAAGAGTTATATAAAGAGATTTCTAATATTGATAAATATAATGAAAAATATAAAGAAAAATACGAAAAATTTAACAAAAAATTTAATTATTTAGATGACGCGTGTGCTAGTAAAAGAGTACTAGATATAGTAATTAAGTAAAGGGAAGGAATTAAAAAATGAAGAGAATATTAACATACGGAACATTTGATTTATTACATTATGGACACATAAGATTATTACAAAGAGCTAAAGCTTTAGGAGACTATTTAATAGTGGCTTTATCTACAGAAGAATTTAATGAACAAAAGGGTAAAAAAACATATCATAATTATGAAACAAGAAAGAAAATGTTAGAAGCAATTAGATATGTTGATTTAGTAATACCAGAAGAAAATTGGGAACAAAAAATAAATGATGTTAAAAAATATGAAGTAGATGTAGTTGTTATGGGTAGTGACTGGGCAGGTAGTGATAAATTTGAATACTTAAGAGATTATTGTGATGTAGTTTATTTAGATAGAACAGAAGGAATATCAACAACTAAAATAAAAGAAGATTTAAAATTACAAGCACCAGTTAATGGAGTAGATCAAATACCTTCTCCAAAAGTTTATAAAAAAAATAAAAATAAATAAAACATATAAAAAACATGCATAATATAAATGTATGTTTTTAGTCTGTAAATGAGGTGAATTTTTTATGCATAAATATTTATTTTCAGTAGTAATTCCAATTTATAATTGTGAAAAATACTTAGATGAAACAATTAATAGTGTTATAAAACAAACTATAGGATTTAAAAATATTGAGTTAATATTAGTTAATGATGGTTCAACAGATAATAGTGAAAAAATATGTTTAAAATATAAAAATAAATATGATAATGTAGTTTATATAAAGCAAAAAAATGCTGGAGTATCAGAGGCAAGAAATAGAGGATTAGAACTAGCAACAGGTGAATATATAAATTTTTTAGATAGTGATGATAAGTGGGAAAAGGATGTATTTAAAAAGGCATACGATCTTTTTATTAGTGATGAGGAATTAAATTTTATTGGAGTAAGAGAAAAATTTTTTGAATTTCAACATAATTATCATCCATTAGACTATAAATTTGAAAAAAATAAAGATGGAATATATGATATTATAGAACACTTTAATTATATACAAAATAGTGTTTCTAGTTCATTTATAAGAACTAAGATTGCTAAATTATCAAAATTTGATAAAAGAGTTATGTATAGTGAAGATGCCAAATATTTAAACGAATTATTTATCAATTCTAAGAGTACAAAATTAGGATTGATAAGTTCATCACTTTATTTATATAGAAAAAGAAAAGAAGGAAACTCTGCTATTCAAAGCAAAGATTATAGACCAGAGTGGTATAACCAAACTGTTGAATTATCTTATAAATATATATTGAATAAATGTGAAAAAGAATTTCCTATATTAAAAAATTATATTCAATATTACATTATGTACGATTATCAATTTAGACTAGAAGCAAAATTAAATAGATTACAAAATTTAACACCAGAAGACAAAGAAAAATATATTAAAAATTCATTAGAAATAATAAGAAAAATAGATGATAATATTATTTTAATTCAAAATAATTTAAAATGGATAAATAAAGAATTATGTTTAATGAAAAAAGATTATACTGAAAAAGAATCATTAGATAAAATAATGAATTTTTTAGGTGATGAAAATTATTTATTGGATGTTGATATAAATTTGTTACATATAAAAGAAAATAAATTAATAATTAATGGTTTTATACCACTAATTTATAATAAAAATATAAAAGCATTTTATAAATTAAATGGTAGAGAAGAAGAATTAAAATTGACTCCACGTCTTTCTTTTACTCATAAAAATATATTTAATGATAATGTAAATGATTTTGAATTTAATTGTGAAATCCCACTAGGTGATAATAATGAATTAAGTTTTTATATAAAATATAAAAATAATGAAATAAAGCTATATCCACAATTTGAATATTGGGCAAAAATAGGAAATCATCCAAATGCATATAGACAAATTAATGAATATAATATTACACCTTGTAAAAATATCATAAAAATTAATAAAAAAGGAATGTTAAAAAGCGAAATAAAATTACAAATGTACTTATTAAAAACAAATAAATTAAAATCATTAGTTTATAGAATTGCTTGTTTATTTGCAAAACTTTTTAAAGGAAAAAAGGAAATTTGGATATTATGTGATAGAAAAAATAAAGCAGGTGATAATGCAGAAGCATTCCTTAAATATTTAAATAAAATAAACAATAATAATATTAAAGTTTATTATGCTATTGATAAAAATTCTCCTGATGAAAAAAGAATTTCAAATTTTGCTAAAGTTTTGAATTTTGGTACTTTAAAATATAAAGTAATGTTTACATTAAGTGATAAAATTATATCATCACATGCTGATAAATATGTATATTCTTGTTTTGGTAAATCTAATCAATATATGTCAAATTTATTAAATTTTAAATATATATTTTTACAGCATGGAATTACAGGAAATGACATGTCAGATTGGCTAAATAAAAATAATTTACCATTTGATATGTTTGTTACATCCCTAAATGTAGAATACCAAGCAATTATTAGCGATCCAAAATATGGATATGATAAAAATGTAGTGAAATTAACAGGATTTCCTAGATATGATAATTTAATTAATAAGAATAAAAAATATCATTCAATATTAATTGCACCTACATGGAGAGCATATCTTGTTCCACAAATTAAACCGGGTGAACAAGAACGTTTATATAATCCAAATTTTATTAACTCAAATTATTATAAGTTTTATAATAGACTATTTAATGATGAAGAATTTATTAATACTTTAAAATCTTATAATTATAAAATAAAATTTTTCTTACATTATGGCCTAAAAAATCAATTAAAAGATTTTAAATTAAATGAATATGTAGAAATAATAGAAAATCCTAATTATCAATATGAATTTAATCACAATGATTTATTAGTTACTGATTATTCTTCAATATCTTATGATTTTGCATATTTAAAGAAACCTCTAATTTATAATCAATTTGATAAAGAAGAATTTTATAAAGGACATATTTATAATGAAGGTTATTTTAATCATGAAAAAGATGGTTTTGGAAAAGTAGTATATGATTATGATTCTTTGAAAAAAGAAATAATAAATTTAATAAAAAATGATTGTAAAAATCCTCAAAAATATGTTGAAAGAGTAGAAAAAACATTTAAGTATACAGATCATAATAATTGTAAAAGAGTATATGAAGAAATATTGAAATTAAAATAGAAAGGTAAAAATATGAAAGTAAGTATAATAGTACCAGTATATAATACAGAACTTTATTTAAGAGAATGTTTAGATTCTTTATTAAATCAAACTATTAAAAATTATGAAGTTATTGTTATTGATGATGGTTCTACTGATAATAGTCTTAAAATAATAAAAGAATATCATGAAAAACATCCTAAAATTATAAAATATAAATCTATTAAAAATGGTGGTGTTTCAAATGCTAGGAATGTAGGCATTAGTATGGCAAAAGGTGAATATATAGGTTTTGTTGATAGTGATGATTATATAGATAAAGATATGTATTTAAAATTATATAATAAAGCTACTCTAGAAAAATCTGATATAGCACTTTGTGGATATTATAAATCAAATGGTAAAGAATTAGAATTATGTAAAATGCAAGGAAATAATGAATTTGGAAGTAGTATTAAAAAGAATCCAGAATTAATAAAATATTCGTATGCATTTGCAGCAGTTCATTTATTTAAAAAAGAATTAATTGATAAAAATAAAATAATTTTTGAAGACTATAAAATATTTGAAGATTTATTATTTACTTATAAGTCTTATAAGCATGCAAATAAAATAGTTAAAGTATTTGAACCATTATATTATTATAGAACTAGAAATGATGGAACTTCTGTAACACAAGGTTTTTCTAAAAATTATACTCAAATATTTGATGTTATGAATGAACTAAAAGAATATTATAAAGGTTATATTTCACAAGAATATATAACATATTTAGCATTAAAACATATATTTATAAGATTTAGAACTAAAACAAGTTTAAAAAAACTTATTACTAAATATAAATTTGTAAATAAAGCATTTAAATATTTAGATGATTTTGATAGTAATTGGAAAGAAAATTCATTTTTTGAAAGTCATAAGAAAAGTAAACATTTTAGTACTTTATACTGGATTATAGCTCCTATGAAAGTTGGAACTACTAAATAATAGGTTTCTTTACAAAGTAATACTAATATGATAAAATTTAATCGCGAGGAGTTTATATGAAAAGATTTATAAATGATGTAAAAAAATATAAAAATTATATTATATATGCAACTAAAGCAGAATTAAAAACAGAAGTTATTAATTCATATTTAGGATGGTTATGGATGATTTTAGAACCTCTTGCTTTTATGCTTATATATATGTTTATAGCAGTAATTGTTTTTAAATCAAAAGTACAATATTTTCCTATATTTGTATTTATTGGTTTAACTGTATGGAATTTCTTTAATAAAATGGTAACATCTAGTGTAAAATTAGTAGCTACAAATAGAGATACAGTTACTAAAGTTTATTTACCTAAGTTTGTATTATTATTCGTTAAAATGGGAGTAAACCTATTTAAAATGTTTGTATCATTTATATTAGTTGGTATATTTATGATTGTATATAAAGTACCAGTAACATGGAATATATTATGGTTTTTCCCGATTATATTAACTGCTATTGTTGTTACATTTGGTGTATGTACAATTATACTTCATTTAGGTGTTTTTGCAGAAGACTTAAATAATTTAGTAAATATAGCTCTTAGAATGGTATTTTATATGACTGGTATATTCTATGATTTAGCAAGTAGAATTACAAATCCTGTTTATAGAACAATATTACTTGATTTAAATCCAATTGCTAATGTTATATTTAATTTAAGAAATATATTAATTTATAGTGCTCCTCCAGTAGGGCTTTGGACTGTAATTTGGTTCTTTATAGGACTATTTCTTAGTGCAATTGGTATTAAAACAATATATAAATATGAAAATACATATGTGAAGGTGATGAAATAATGAAAAATAGAGAAATAGCAATATCAGTTAATGATTTACATGTGTATTATAGAGATATGAAAAGATTTTCTCTTAAAAAAGGTGGTCTTAAAGATAAAGGTAGTGGAAAAATATTTAAGGCTGTAAAAGGTGTAACTTTTGAAGTACCAAAAGGTCAAATACTTGGTATTTGTGGTAAAAATGGTAGTGGAAAAAGTACATTATTAAGAGCAATCTCTGGTATATTTTCACCTGATAAAGGTAGTATAAATTTACATGGTAATTCAATTTCATTACTATCTATTGGAGTTGGATTTCAAAAACAATTAACTGGTTATGAAAATATTTATTTATCAGGTATGTTACTTGGATATAATAAAGCACAAATTGATGAAAAAGTAGATGAAATAATAGAGTTCTCTGAACTTGGTGAATTTATATATAGACCAGTTAGAAGTTATTCAAGTGGAATGTACTCTAAACTTGCTTTTTCAATAACAGCAATATTAGAAACAGATATTATGCTAATTGATGAAGTTCTAAGTGTAGGAGATGTACATTTTAAAGAAAAAAGTTACAATAAAATGAAAGAATTAATAAGTGATTCTAATAGAACAGTTGTAATCGTATCACATAGTACAAATACAATAGTAGACTTATGTGATAAAGTTATTTGGCTACATGAAGGATTAATAAAAGATGAAGGAGACCCAGCTAAGATAATGGCTAAATATGAAGAATTTATGAGAGAAAATGCATAAAAAGTAGGGTGATAAAATGAATATTTATGATTTTGATGGAACAATTTATGATGGGGATTCATGTAAGGATATAGTTAAGTATGGACTTAAAAAACATTTTAAACTTACTTATGAATCATTAAAAAAATCAAAAAAGTTAAATAAAGATTATCAAAATGGATTAGTTACTTTTGAAAAAGTTAAAGAAGAATTATTATCTTTTATATTTAAAATTCCTAATTATCCTAAATTTATAAATGACTTTGTAAGTAGTCATATGAAGAAAATAAAACCATGGTATAATTCAAGAAAAACAGAAAATGATGTTATAGTAACTGCATCTTATGAATTATGGGTAAAAGCTTTTGCAAGAAATCTTGGAGTAAGGTATGTTATAGGTACACAAACTGATATGGAAGGAAAAATAATAGGTAGAAATTGTAAAGGTGAAGAAAAAGTAAGAAAATTTAGAACTATATTTCCAAATGCTCAAGTATCTTGTGTATATAGTGACTCTGCATCCGATGTACCACTTCTTAAACTTGGAAATACAGCTTATGTAGTAGAGGGAAACAAACTTATAACTTATAGTTATACATATAAATTTAAAAATAATAAATAGTATGGAGTAATATATGAAAAAAATAAATTATATAGGAATAATTTGTTTAGTAATGTTATTGTTTTTAACTTGTGGTTGTAATGATAGATTGAAAGATATAATTCTTGAAAATAATTATGGATATTCATCTAATAAACAAAGCTTTGTATGTGATGAAATTAAAGATGCTACATCTATTTCAAGAACATATTTTGTAACTAGTGATGGAAGTTTATATGAATTTAATCTTAGCCAATTATTTTCTAATGATAAAAATTGTAAGAAAGTTGATTATGGAAATAATAATATTTCATATGTCTTATATAACAATTTTTATGATAAAGATAATAATCTTGTTTATACTATTACAGATATTAATGGTAATGATTATGTTGTTTCAATTGATAAATATAAAGAAATTAATGGAAGAGATGTGTATAATTCTTTAGAAGATATTAATGAAGAGTTTGATTATGCTTCATATGGTGGAGATACTAAGATTTTTATTAAAGATCACACTGTATTTTGGTATGATAATAAAGAAAAAAAGACTTATGAAATACCTTCAAATGAAAATATTTTAGGTTTATATGGTTCTGTTGTTAAAACTGATAAAAATTATTATACTTTAAAAAATACAAACAAAGAAGAATGTGAAAAATATACTGATGTGAAATGTGAATTTAATTATTCAAAATCAAGTCTTGGTGAAATATATGACGATATTATATTTGCAAGTGAAGATATGTTAGTAGATAAAGATTGGCATGTTTATACAAGTGATGTTAATTATAGTCTAGTATCTCCAACATTAAGTTGATATGTAAACAAAAAAAGGTTGACATATCTTTTTTTTCGTAGTAATATTATTAAAAAGAGAAGGGAGAGTATATTATGGCAGTTAAAATTAGACTTAAAAGAATGGGAGCTAAAAAAAGACCATACTATCGTTTAGTAGTAGCTGATTCAAGAGCTAAAAGAGATGGAACCGTAATTGAATCTATTGGAACTTATATGCCACTAGAAGCAGAAAAATATAATGTTAATAAAGAATCTGCATTAAAATGGCTAAAAGAGGGAGCACAACCTACTGATACAGCTAAGAATATTCTAAGTGAAGTAGGTGTTATGGAAGAATTCCATAATTCTAAAAAATCTAATAAATAATGAATTTAGTTGATTTTTCTGAATTAGTAGTAAAAAAGCTAGTTAAAGAACCAGATCTAGTAAAGGTACAAGAATTTGAAAGTGATGATGAAACTGTTATTGAAATTGTTGTAGCTGAAAGTGATATGGGTAGAGTAATTGGTAAAAAAGGTAAAATTGCTACTAGTATAAAAACATTAATACAAGCAAAAGCTTATAATGATGGAAATAAAAAAGTAAAAGTAAATATAGATTCATTTTAATAAAATTGCTAACAAAATTGTTTGTTAGTTTTTTTTATTTAGTTCTTTTAAAAAAATATATTTCGTGATATAATATGGTAAATTTGTCTTGGAGGTGTTTTATGCAATTAGAAAAGTTAAAAGGTCTTGGTCCAAAAACAATAGATACTTTAAAAAATATAAATATTAATAATATAGATGATTTAGTAAATTATTATCCATATAGACATGATATTATAGTACTTAATGATATACATGATGTATCTGATAAACAAAATGTAATAATAGAATGTATTGTTGACTCTGTACCATTAACAAGAAGATTTAGGGCAAATATGACATCTCTTACTTTTAGGGCAATGTCTAGTAAAAAAATGATAGCTGTTGTTATATTTAATAGAGCATTTTTAAAAACACAATTAAAACCTGGGACTACTATTACTGTATTTGGTAAATATGATGCTCCTAAAAACACAGTTATTGCATCTGACATAAAATTTGAAAAATTAGTATCTGGTTCTATTGAAACCGTATATCATTTAACTAGTGGTCTTACGGCTAAAGCTTTAAAAAAATATATAAATGAAGCACTTTTGACATATGATAATTATATAGATTATATACCTGATTATTTAAATCAAAAATATAATTTTATTTCTAAAAAAGCCGCTGTTAATATGATTCATAATCCTAAAAATGAAAATGAAGTAAAACAAGCATTAATAAAATTAAAATATGAAGAGTTATTTGAATTTATGTTTAAAATAAATTATATGAAAGAAATGAATAAAGAAAATAAAGCAGGATATATAAGAAATATTGATCCAGAAGAAGTAAGCAAATTTGTAAGAAGTCTTCCATTTGAACTTACAAATGATCAAAATAAAGCTATTGAAGAAATATATAAAGATATGACATCTAGTAAAAGGATGAATAGAATGTTAGAAGGAGATGTTGGTTCTGGTAAAACAATAGTATCAATAGTTGCATCTTATATAAACTATTTATCCCATCATCAAACAGCTTTAATGGCACCAACAGAAGTACTAGCTTGTCAACACTATGAAAACATAAAAAACATTTTATCTAAGACTAAAATGAAAGTAGAATTACTTGTTGGTAGTATGAAAAAGAAAGAAAAAGATGAAGTAGTAGAAAAACTAAAAGCAGGTAAAATAGATTTGATAATCGGAACACATGCACTACTTTCAGAAACCGTTGTATTTAAAAACTTAGGTTTAGTAATAACAGATGAACAACATAGATTTGGAGTAAATCAAAGAGCTAATTTAAAAAACAAAGGTTTACTTCCAGATACTCTATATATGTCCGCAACACCGATACCAAGAACATTTGCATTAACAATATATGGAGATATGGATATATCATATATAAAAACTAAACCAAAAGGAAGAAAAATCGTAAAAACAATTATTAAAAGTAATAAAGAATTAGTATCAGTTTATGAAATGATGAAAACTGAAATAGAAAATAATCATCAAGTATTTGTAGTATCTCCATTAATTGAAGAAAATGATGTACTTGATTTAACAACAGTAAATGAGATTAAAAGAAATATAGAACTTTATTTTAAAGGAAAAGTTAAAAGTGCCATTATGCATGGTAAATTATCTAAAAATGATAAAGATAAAATAATGAATGAATTTAAAGATGGTAAAATTGCCGTATTAATTTCTACTACAGTTATAGAAGTTGGAATTGATATTAAAAATGCTACTTTAATGGTAATTTATGATGCTGAGAGATTTGGTCTTGCAACACTTCATCAATTAAGAGGTAGAGTAGGAAGAAATGAATATGATTCTACTTGTGTATTAATTGGAAGTGAAGATAATGAAAGACTTAAAGTATTATGTGAAAGTAACGATGGATTTTATATAACTGAAAAAGATTATGAAATGAGAGGAGAAGGAGACTTGTTTGGTGTAAAGCAAAGTGGGGAAATGGGATTTAAAATTGCAAATTTACATCAAGATATGAAAATCCTTCTACAAGCAAGAGATGACTCAAAAGAATTTTTATTAGAAAATATTAATAATAATTTTGAAAATTATAAAGAATATGCTACAATAGTAGATGAGATAAGAAATTTAGATTGATTTAGGAGGAATTAAATTATGGGAAGAGCACATGAAGTAAGAGCTAAGGCTATGGCTGCAACAGCAGCAAAAAAATCAAAATTATATTCAATTTATGCAAAAGAAATTATGAAAGCTGCTAAAGGTAACCCAGATCCAACAAGTAATGATGTTTTAAGAAGAGTTATTGAAAAAGCAAAAAAAGAACAAGTTCCAGCAGATGTTATTAATAGAAATATTGATAAAGTTAAAAAAGGTACAGCAGAAAATTATGATACTGTAGAATATGAAGCATTTGCACAAGGTGGAAGTTCATTAATAATTAAATGTTTAACTGATAATCCAAATAGAACAATTACATTTGTTAAAACAGTATTTAATAAATGTGGTGCTAAGATGGCTACTCAAGGTGCAGTAAGCTTTATGTATGAACATTTAGGTGTTGTTGGAATCAAAGGCCATAGTGAAGAAGAAGTAATGGATGCATTAATTAATGCAGATGTTGATGTTAATGATATTGAAGTAGAAGATGATACAATTGTTGTTTATACTGAAGTATCTGATTTAAATAATGCTAAGAAAGCATTAGAAACCGCATTTCCAGGTGTAACATTTGAAATAGATGAAATATCATATTTCCCAAATGATACTGTTACATTATCACCTGAAGATAAATCAAAATTTGAACACTTACTTGAATCATTAGATGACCTTGATGATGTAAGTACCGTTTATCACAATGTAGAGTTATAATAAAATAACTCTTTTTTTATCTTATAGGAAAGTTCAAGGAAATAAAAAAGAGAAAAATAAAATAAAAAAGCATAAAAAAGAAAATT
>CANRBS010000040.1 GCA_947628895.1 uncultured Bacilli bacterium | reverse complement strand
ATTTTTTAGGTTTTAACCATTTTTATTTTATTTAAAAGGTTTGTTTTTCAAATCTCCACACTTTGTAAACGCTATCGATATTGTTATAATAATTGATTAAAAAACATAAAAATATTATAATGTGTATGAGGTGGATTATGATAGATTCTCATGCACATATAATAAGTGAATATTATGATAATATAGATGAACTTATTGAATATTTAAAAGAAAATACCGTTATAAATGTAATAAATGCCTCTACCTCTGTAGAAGATGCTAGGGAAATAATTGAACTTAGTAAAAAATATAATGGATTTTTAATACCAGCTATTGGAATACATCCACAAAATATAACAGATATTAAAGAACTAGATAAAATAGAAGAATTAATTAAAAATAATAAAATATATGCAGTTGGTGAAATAGGTCTTGATTATTATTGGAATAAAGAAAATAAAGAAGAACAAAAAGATATATTTATTCGTGAACTTGATCTAGCAGAAAAATATAATTTACCAGTTGTAATTCATACTAGAGATAGTATTGGAGATTGTTTAGAAATTGTTAAAAAAAGACATAATAAAGGAGTTATACATTGCTTTAGTGGAAGTATAGAAATGGCTCATGAATTTATTAAATGTGGATATAAACTTGGAATAGGTGGTGTTTTAACATTTAAAAATTCTAAACTATATGAAGTAATAGAAAAGCTAGATTTAAAAGATATATTATTAGAAACAGATAGTCCTTATTTAACACCAGAACCATATAGAGGACAAAAGAATAATCCATATAATATATATTTTGTAGCTAAAAGAATAGCTGAAATTAAAAATATTAGTATAGATGAAGTAATAAAACAAACTACAATTAATGCAAAAGAATTATTCAAAATATAGATTTTTTACAAAAAATAGCAGTTATCAACTAATTTTAATGCTTTTTATATAAAAAGTGGTCAATAACTTGACAAAACACTAAAAATAATATAAAATTTAATTGGTGATATAAATGGAAAATATTTATAAAAGGGAAGAATATTTAAAAAAAATTAGAGGTTTCTATAATGATAATATGATTAAAGTTATTACAGGAATCAGAAGGTGTGGAAAATCATATTTTTTAAAAAGTGTTATTAATGAATTAAAAGAAAATGGTGTAAAAGAAACAGATATAATATATATAGAATTAGATAGTAAAGAATATAAAAATATAAATACACCAGAAGAATTAGAAAAAATAATTGATAATTTAATAACTGATGATAATTTTAAATATTTATTTATTGATGAAGTACAAAATGTAAATGGTTTTGAAAAAGTAATAAATTCATATAGAGAAAAAAATTTATCAATATTTTTAACTGGATCAAATTCATATTTATTAAGTGGAGAATTAATAACTAAATTAACTGGAAGATATATAGAAATAGAAATGCTTCCATTAACTTTCTATGAATATGTTGATATGAAAAAATTTATGAATAAAGAAATAAATACTAATATATATATTGAATTTGAAGAATATATAAGAAATGGTGGATTTCCTGGAGCTTTAAAATATGATAATTATGATGACAAATTATTATATACTAGAAATGTAATAGAACAAATATTTGAAAAAGATATAAGAAATCATAAAAAAATAAAAGATAAATCTTTATTTGAAGTAGTACAAAAATATATTGTCAATAATTTTGGTTGTATAATTTCAGTTGGAAATATTTATGATTATTTAGTTAAAAAAGAAAAAATAAATGTTGATAGAAGAACTATTAAAACATATATTGAAATTTTAGAAAATGCTAAAATAATAAATACATGTGATTTATTTGATATTAAATCTAAAAAAATATTGGATGGTGATAAAAAATATTACCTAGCTGATTTAAGTATTTATTTTGCATTGAATACAGATAACAGAATAAATTATGGACCTGTACTTGAAAATGTGTTATATTCATATTTAAAAAGTAAAAATTATAGATTAAGTGTTGGAAGAATTGGTAAATTAGAATGTGATTTTATCGCTAGAAAAGGAATAGATAATTACTATTATATTCAAGTTTCTAAAAATATTGATGATGAAAATACAAAAAATAGAGAATATAAACCTTTTTATGAGATTAAAGAAATGTATCCTAGATATTTATTTGTAAGTGATTTAATATTACAAAATAATATAGATGGTATTAAAAATGTAAATATTGTTGATTTTATATATAATAATGAAGATTTAATTTAAGATTTAATTATGTAAACTGATATTACTCTTTTTGACATTTATACTTACTTGTTATATAATTTCTCTAGGAGTAGTATATGAAAAAGTATATTAGAAGTAGAATTTTAATGACTATTGAAGCTATTGTTATAATAGGTTGTATGTTTATGCTAAATAAATCTAATAACATTGTAACAGTTCTTTCTGTTGCTTCAAATACTAATCTTAATAAATCAGTAGATTTAAGTGTAATACAAAATACTCAAAGTGAGTTATTTAAAGAAAAAGATTATAATCCAGTTACAACATTTGTAGGTGAACTTACTGGTTATGCTGGAGATTGTCCATTATGTTCAGGATATTTAGCATGTCCACCAAGAACAAATGTATTAAAAGAAGGAATATATTATAATGATAAAACTTATGGAAATATAAGAATAGTCGCTAGTAGTAAAAACTATCCATGTGGGACTATATTAAGATTTAATGTTAATAAATTATCAGAAGATCCTATTATCGCAATAGTACTTGATAGAGGTGTCAGTGGTAATGTAATTGACTTACTTACTGAAAGTGAAGACTATGCAAGACAACATGTAGGAAGAGTAAGAAATTTAGAATTTGAAGTATTAAGAAAGGGTTGGACAAAATGAAAAATTTTGATTATAAAAAATCTTTAGGTCAAAATTTTTTATTTGACAAAAACATAATTAATAAAATTGTATCTTCAATAAATCCAAATGAAGAAGATTTAATAATAGAAATAGGTCCCGGAGCTGGTGCTCTTACAAAAGAGTTAAAAAATAAAAATTGTGACAAATTATGTTTTGAAATAGACACAAGACTTAAAAGTATTTTATCTTCTCTTGAAGATGATAAATTAAAAGTAATATATGAAGACTTTTTAAAAGTAGATTTATCAAAATATATAGATAAAAAATATAAAAATATTTATTTTATAGGTAATTTACCATACTATATAACTACTGCAATAATAAATAAAATTACAAAAGAGGCAAAGCCAAAAGAAATAGTAATTATGATACAAAAAGAAGTAGGGCTAAGATTTATGGCAAAACCAAATACTAAAGAATATAATTCACTTAGTATATTTTTACAATACAATTATGATATTAAAAAAGTATGTGATGTAAGTAGAAATTGTTTTGATCCTATACCTAATGTTGATAGTGTAGTTTTAAAATTAATTAAAAGACCTTATAGCATAATTCCAAATAAAGAAGAGGAATTCTATAAATTAATTCATGATAGTTTTGTACATAAAAGAAAAAATTTAAGAAATAATCTTAAAAACTATGATTTAAATAAAATAGAAAACACATTAAAAACATTTAATAAAGACTTAACGGTTAGAGCAGAACAAATAACTATAGAAGAATTTATTAAAATATCAAATGAAATATAATAAATAAATTGAAATTTTAGATAAAATCTTATATACTTATATAGTAATAATACTAAAAGAATAAGGAGGGCAAAAGTGAACTCATATTTTACTAGTGTTGGTTTTACTATAAGTTCATCTATATTTATTGCTTTAGTAATAGCCTTATTTATAAAAAAGAAGAAAAAATTGAATATAGCAAGTTCAATCTTTTTAGCATTGCTTATAATAACATCAATTATATTAGTATGTGAGTTTATATTGCCATATACTTCATCAATAAAAGAACTTATTCCAACATTTAATACGATTTTAGGTAAATTTTATATTTATTTAATGCTTTTATGGGAAGAAGCATTAATATTTTATATTTTTATAATAATAGGTGATGAAGAAAAATTTAAACAAAATAAAAATTTTCAAAATATTATGTGGTTAATAGTTTTCTTAATTGTTATAATACCTTTGATAATAGTATATTTTGTAAGAATAGAATTTAGTGGTGGGTATTTAAATTTACCATATACAGTTGGAGGGCCACTTGCAATATTATTACATTTAGTTTCATTTTTTGGTTCACTTCTTGTATTATTTTTAATGACAATAAAAATGAATAAAATAAAAAATATAAATTTAATACCAATTTATATAACATTTATAGCATTTATTATAGCTACATTACTTCAATTATTTTTAAATTATGAAGTAAATGATGCATCTACATTTTATTCAATATTAATACTTATATTATTTTTTACAATAGAAAGTCAAGATAATAAACTATTAAATGAATATACTAAAGCTAAATCATCAGCGGAAATAGCAAATAGAGCAAAAACTGAATTTCTAATTAATATGTCTCATGAAATTAGAACACCAATGAATACAATTATAGGATTTAGTGAAGCTTTATTAAATGAAGATAATCTAACATTAGATATTGTTAAGAAAGATATGAAAAGTATTAAAGAAGCTAGTTCTACATTACTTGATTTATTAAATAATATACTAGATATTTCTAATATAGAAGCAGGGGATGAAAAAATAATAGAAAATGACTATAATTTAGAAAATTTAATATTTGAAATTAATAGTTTAATACCATCAAAAATACTTAATAAAGAATTAAAGTTTTCTATTGATTTAAATGAAGAATTACCAAAAGAATATAATGGAGACTATTATAAAATATTTAAAATATTAACTAAAGTACTAGTAAATGCTATAGAACACACAAATTATGGTGAAGTAAAATTATTTATAGATGGTAATATAGATGAAGATAATATTGATTTTCTATTTACAATATCAAATACTGGACATGCAATGCTTGTAGAATCATTTGATAAAAACTTTGAAGATTTTGTTAAATTAGAACAAAAAGGTGAAAGTATAGATAGCATTAAATTAAATATTATAATAGCAAAACAATTAATTAATCTTATGGGTGGAAGTATTGAATTTAAAAACGAAAAAGGACATGGAACTAGATATTTTATTAAAATAAGACAAAAAATAGTTAATAAAGAAAAAATAGGAAATATATTTGAAAGTAAACAAAATAAAATTTCTAGTAGTAAAAGTTTACTAGATTGTAGTGGTAAAAAAGTACTAGTTGTTGATGATAATGATTTAAATTTAAGAATAGCAAGAAAATATTTAAGTCAATATAATTTTATAATAGATACAGTTAAAACTGGAAAAGAATGTGTAGAAAAATTCAAAAATACAAATTATGATATGATATTTTTAGATCATATGATGCCTGAAATGGATGGATTTGCAACTATTAAAGGATTATATCAAACTGGTAAAACATTACCACCAATAGTTGCTCTTACAGCAAATTCTTATGATAATATAAAAGGAGATTATATAGCACAAGGATTTACTGATTACATTCAAAAACCAATTAATTATAGAGAACTAAATAAATTAATTAATAAATATTTTGATGAAAGCGATGGTGATATAAATGGTATTTAGTGAAATGCTTACATATTCATCAATTGCATTCATATTAGTATTAATGTTAGTTTATTTAAATAAACCAGTATTTAAAAGTAATAGAACTAAATTATATAAAGTACTTATTATATTAACTATATTATTTACAATTACAGAATTAATTCCTATATATTCATTAAAATATTTAAATAATGAAGTACTTACATTTATAACTTGGAGAATACACTGGTTATTTGCAATACTATGGTTAAGTTTTTTCTTCTTTTATTGTATTGTTATAATAAAGAAAATATCAACTAAAAACTTAAGAGAAATATTTACTTATGATAAAGAAAATAAAATAATAACAATTATATTTTTAGTATTTGCATCACTATATTTTTTCGCAATGCCATATAGTGGACTTAATTCAATAAATAATATAAATTATTTACCAGGATTAACAGCAATATTTGGAGCATTATTTGCAGTTTTAATATTTATTATAATTATTATAAATATTAATAAGTATAAAGAAAACACTAATAACCATGAAAGAGCTACTATGTATATTGCAATGGCTACATTACTTTCAACTATAATACTACAAGCTATTTTT
The DNA here is from genome assembly GCA_947628895.1 of uncultured Bacilli bacterium. Classification (GTDB taxonomy): domain Bacteria; phylum Bacillota_I; class Bacilli_A; order RF39; family UBA660; genus CAG-1000. The sequence goes on along the minus strand of CANRBS010000040.1, from coordinate 7,383 downwards.
ATTAATATTGCAATTATGCCACTTGGATTTACTTTATTTGCATATACAATTTATTTTAATATTGAAAATCCTGATTTAAAATTAATTGAAGAAACTGAAATTGCTAAAAATGAAATAGATAGATTAAATAGAACAAAAACTGATTTTTTATCAAATATGTCTGTAGAAATAAAAGTACCAATGGGATTAATTGCTAGTTTATGTGAAGAATTAGATACACTAGAAGTAAATGATGAAAAATTAATAAGAGAAGATATAGAACAAATTAAAGTATCAGGTAATAATTTATTAGATATAATTAATAATATATTAGATATTTCTAAAATAGAAAGTGGTTATGATAAACTACAAGAAAAAGAATATAAAATAAATGATATGGTTATTAATTTAAGTAATATTGCTAAATCAAAAATAGGAGCAAAACCAATAAAGTTAATAGTAACCGTTGATAAAAATATAAGTTCAGTATTATATGGTGATGGTTCTAAATTATATCAATCTTTATTAAATGTTTTAACAAATGCAGTTAAATATACTGATGTTGGAAGAATTACATTTACACTTACAAGTACTAAAAATGTAGATAGTGAAAGATTATTATTTAAAATAACTGATACTGGAAGTGGAATAAAAGATGAAGATAGAGATAAAGTATTTAGTAAATTTTCTAGACTTGATAATGCATTAGAAAATGAAATATATGGAAGTGGTTTAGGTCTTGCTATTACTAAACAATATATTGAAAGTATGAATGGTAAGATTTGGTATGATACAACTTATAGAGTAGGAACAACATTCTATATTGAGTTAGATCAAAAAATAGTTGATAGTACAACGATAGGAGATAGTTCAGTTAATACTGATAATAACCTTGAAGAAAAAATAGATTGTTCAAATTATAAAGCATTAGTAGTAGATGATAATATTTTAAATTTAAAAGTAGCTAAAAGAATATTAGAAGAATATAAATTAAAAGTAGATACAGTCACAAGTGGTAATGATTGTATATATAAAATAAAAAGTGGAGAAGAATATGACATTATATTCTTAGATCATATGATGAGTGAAATTGATGGTATAGAAACACTGCATGTATTAAAAAAATTAGATGGATATAAGTTACCACCAATAGTTGCTCTAACTGCTAATGCAGTAGCTGGTATGAAAGATAAATATTTAGAAGCTGGTTTTGATGATTATTTATCTAAACCAATAAATAGAAATGAACTTAACAGAGTTATTAATAGATTTTTTAAAAATAAAAATTAAGTGAAATAAAAGTGAAATTAATATTACATAAAAATTATTAATTGATTATATTTTATAGAATTGATATAATTAATTCGTATAATAAAGAAAGGAGTAAGAGATGGAGAGTGAAAGAAATACTAGATTAATTGCTTTAGTAGCTTTAGTTGCTGGTGTTGCTAGTTTATCAATTGGTTTTTCAGTTTATACAAGAGATTTGTATATTAAACCCTCAGCAGAAGTAAATCTTGATAGTGAAGTATTTAAAATAGTATTTTCAAAACAAAACAATAGTGTAGATACAAGTAATATAAGTCCTACCGAAAATGAAGATGGTTCATCAGGTGAAGAAGCTACTATTGATAATGATGGATCTAATCCAACTATATCAAATTTAAAAGCAAAATTTACCAAACCAGGACAAAAAGTAACTTATGAATTTTATGCACTTAATATTGGAGAAGTAGATGCATATTTAACTGGTATCACATTTAATAATATATTATCCGGTGCCGTAAAAAAAGAATGTAAAGCATCAGTAGATGATAATCCAGCTAAAGATACGGAAAAAATTAAGAGTGCATGTGATGGTATAACATTAAGTGTAACTGTTGCTGAAAATGAACCAGTAACTGATACTAAAAATATTGATACAGAATATAAATTAAATAAAAAAGAAATGGACTCATATAGTTCTCATAAAGTAAAAGTTGAGATTGAATATAAACAAGAAGCAACTATTCCAGATGGAAATATTACAGTTGAATTTGGAGATATAGAATTAAATTATAGTTCAACATCACCAGTAAAAGGTTAAAAAAATGTATAGTAAATAATTGAAAACTTGATATATAAATTTAATTTGATATAATATAAGTGTAGAAAATAATAAGAAAGGAGATTAAATATATGGAAAGTGAAAGAAACACAAGATTAATAGCATTAGTTGCATTAGTTGCAGCAGTAGGAGGTTTAACGTTAGGTTTTTCAGTTTATACTAGAGACTTATTAATTAAACCAGCAGCAGAAGTAACTTTAGACACTGATTTATTTAAAGTTGAATTTAGTGAAGGTGAAAATGCTGTAGCATCAACTAAAACTGTAACAGCTTCAACTAGTGGTGAAGCTGGTGCTTCAGGAGAGGCTGCTACTATTAACAATGATGGTGCTAATCCTGAAATAACTGGTTTAAAAGCAAAATTTACAAAACCAGGACAAAAAGTAACATATAATTTTTATGCTGTTAATGTAGGTTCTATTGATGCTTATTTAACTAATATTGATTTTGCTAAAACTTTAGATGGTGCTAATAAAAAATGTACTGCTGGTGGAAGTAATCCAGCAACAGATGATGATTTAGTACAACAAGCATGTAATGGCATTGAATTAACTGTTACTGTAGATACAAGTGAAACAGCTACTGCAACTCAAGCAGTTTCAACAGAACATAAATTAGATAAATATGCTAGTGAAACATATGATTCACATCCAGTAAAAGTTGAAATAGAATATAAAGATGGTTCAACTGTACCTGATGGTGATTTTACTGTTCAATTTGATACTATAAAATTAACTTATAGTTCAACTAGTCCAGCAGCAGAATAATTAAGTAAATAATCAAAGGCATAATCATAATCCTTTATGCCTTTAATATATTTACACAAGACTATTTAGGAGGAAAAATGAAGAAAGGGTATAAAAGACTATTGATTTTTCAAATAGTTGTTATAATTTTATTACTTTTAAATAGTTTTGTATTAAGTATATTAAGAGATTATACAATGCTTGTTTTTATACTTATATTAATTTTCTTATTTAAAATATTTTTTGGGTTTGAAAAGGATAGACATAGATATATAAAAGATATTATTTTAGATGAATTTATATTTTTACTAACATTTTTTTTGCTATATTATTTATCAGGATTAATATTTAGTTTTGCAAGAACTACTAATTATTATACAATAAAAAGAATGTTTGATTATGTTCTTCCATTAGTCCTAAGCATATTAGCAAAAGAATATTTTAGATATGAAATGTTACAAAAATCTGAAGGTAATAAATTACTTATTGTGTTAAGTGTAATATTATTTATATTAGTTGATATTACTAATCCAATATATTATGGAAGTTTTAATTCAAATTATCAGTTCTTTGTATTTATTGCATTGACTGTATTACCTGCAATTAGTGAAAATCTTGCACTTACATACATCAATACTAAAGTTGGATATAAACCTGGAATGATATATCTATTAGTAACAAAATTATATCAAATATTATTACCAATAGTGCCAAATCCTAATGAATATGTAGTATCAGTTATAAGACTTATTCTTCCTTGTATCTTTGCATATAGAGTATATTCATTTTTTAAAAAAGATAAGGATGAAAGAATTGATAGAGATTATAATAAAAAGAGATTTGGTAGTTTAATAATACCTACATTAATTGTTGTATTCTTAGTATATATAACAAGTGGATATTTTCACTATCATGCTGTAGCAATAGCTAGTGGAAGTATGGTACCTAATATTAGAAAAGGCGATGTTGTAGTTATTGAAAAACTTGATGGTAAATTTGATGATTTAAAAGTAGGACAAGTGGTTGCATACAAATACGGAAAAGTAATAATAGTTCATAGATTAATAAATATAGTAAAAGTAGAAAATGAATATTATTTTTATACAAAAGGAGATGCAAATGCCGATGCCGATAATTGGCCAGTAACTGAAGACATGATGATTGGTACAGTAAATATAAAAGTACCATTTATAGGTCTTCCAACAGTTTGGCTAAATGAATTATAAGAAAGGAGATATATAAGTGATTAGGAAAAATAAGTCTAATGATAAAATTATTTCTAAGTCAAATGATAAAGAAATAATTGATCACAAAAAATCACTAAAAAGTCACAATAAAAAATATGATAAGCGACTTATTTTTTGCATGCTTATTTTTATAATTTCTTATATTCTTTGTGTCGTATTAATTAATAAATCATTTAATTATCAAAATGCAAAAACAATAAAATATCAAGATAAACAAGCAATTGATTATAAAGTATATTTAAAGAAAAATAGTTTTTATGAACAAGAATTTCTTGATAAAGATATGATATATGTAGCTAGTTTAATTGATACTATTGATATTAATTTTACTTATGATTTTCTAGTTGAAAATGATGTTGATTTAGACTTTGACTATAGAATTATTGGTAATTTAATAATATCAAGTCCAACTGATAATAATAAACAATATTTTAATAAAAAATATGTATTATTAGACAAAACAACAAAATCAATTAAAAATACAAATAAAGCTGAAATTAAAGAAAATATAAAAATAGATTATGATTATTATAATGATCTTGCTAGTAGTTTTAAAAGTCAATTTGTAGTTGATACAGATAGTTATTTAAATGTTTATTTAGAAATAAATAAAAAAACTGCTAATGAATCAGAAATACAAATTAATGATCAAAGTTTATCATCAATAAAAATACCATTATCTAAAAGATCTGTAGATATTAAATTTGATGTCCCAGATACTAGTGATGTTAAAGATGTTATTATTAATGGTGAATTTGTATTTAATGATAAAATAATAGTAATAGAAGCAATTGTTGTATTAATAGTAATAATTAGTTTTATTAGATTAATTCAATTAATAAGATTAAGATTACCTAAAAAAAGTAAATATGAAAAATTTCTTAAGAAAATATTAAAAGAGTATGATAGATTAATAGTTGAAACAACAACATTATTTGATGAAAATTCAAATATAATAAAAATAAATGATTTTGAAGAATTATTAGATGTACGAGATAATTTAAAATTACCAATTATGCATTATGATATAGAAAAAGGATTAAGAAGTTATTTCTATATTAAAAATGATAATGATATTTACTTATTTGATTTAAATTCAAAACATTTAGAAGAAAAAAGTAAGAGTATTTAATTGATGTGAATACAATAGTAGACATAAATTAATACTCTTTTTATTTGTAATAAGAAATAATTTTATTAACTTTTAATATTATTTATAAAGGGGGTTATATGTTAAAAATAGGTGATATAGTAACTAGAAAAAAATATAATCATGATATATTATTTAGAGTAGAAAAAATAATAGATAATAAAGTTATTTTATCAGGTGTTGATGTAAGATTATATGCTGATGCTGAAAGTAGTGATTTAGTATTATCTACAATAAGTAAAAAAAAAGAAAAGTATGATTTAGTAAGAAATATAGACAATGAAAATTTCTTCTTAATCCCAGGTTTAATAGTCCACATTGACAGTGATAAAAACTATCTAGATAAATGTTTGGAATATTATAAAAATCAAAGAATAAAATGTTATGGGTATAAATATAGTGAAAGTGAATTTAGTAGTAATATAGAAAAAATATTACTAAAACATAATCCTGATATATTAGTTATTACTGGTCATGATGCATATTCTAAAAAAAGAAATAATTATAAAAATAGTTCTTATTTTATAGAAACTGTAAAAATTGCAAGAAAAATATGTTGTGATAACTTAATTATAATAGCAGGTGCTTGTCAAAGTGATTTTAATAATTTAATTAAGAGTGGAGCTACTTATGCATCAAGCCCAGCTCATATAAATATAGATGCATTAGATCCAGCAATTATAGCTAGTTATATAGCATTAACAGATAAAAATGAAATTATTGATTTAAAAAATATACTATCAAAAACTAAATATGGAAGTGATGGTATTGGTGGTATTAAAACAACAGGGGTAATGAAAGTTGGATACCCAAGAAAGGAAAAAAATTGAATCTAGAAAATATAAAGCAAAAAATAAAAGAATTACAAGGTGTTAAATTAAAATTAAAAGTTAATTTAGGTAGAAATAAATATGAATACTTAGAAGGAGAAATAGAAAAAATTCATTCAAATTTATTTACAATAAAAACTAATAAAGGACTTAAATCATTTACATATTCTGATGTAGCTACAAAACTAGTAATAATAGGGAAATTTAATTAAAAATATTGATATTTAAAAATATTTGTTTTATAATTAAGTTAGCTAATTTTTAAGGAGGTACTTGTATGGAAATTACATCAGTTAAAATTCGTAAGATTGAAAGAGAAGGTTCTCGTATGAAAGGAATAGCATCAGTTGTTGTTGACAATGCAATTGCTATTCATGATATAAGAATTCTTGAAGGTGACAATGGTTTATTCATTGCTATGCCAAGCCGTAAAACTCCAGTAGGTGAATACAAAGATACTGCTCATCCAATCAATCAAGAAGTAAGAACTATGTTTGAGAAAGCTATTTTAGATGCTTATAATAAAGCAGATGAGCCAACTGAATCAACTGAAGAATAAAGAATATATTGACTACTTTAAGTAGTCTTTTTTCATAATTAAAAATATTATTCATATAATTATCTTGAGGAGAGATATATGGATAAAGCAAAAGATTTTAGTGATACATATAATCATATTATTACTGTAACTGATAGGAAAAATATCGTATTATCAGGTATTAAAAAATTAAATAGTTTTGATGATACCGAATTTTTTGTAGATAGTGTTATGGGAAGTATATTAATTAAAGGTGAAAATTTAGAATTAATAAAATTAGATACTTTTCAAGGAAATTTATCAATTAAAGGAAGAATAGTATCTGTAAATTATCTAGATGAAAATAATAAAAAAATGAAAGCAGATAATATAATGGCAAGGTTATTTAAGTAATGGAGCTAGATGAACAATTATTATCTTTCTTATTTTCTTTTTTATATGGATTTGTTGTAGTTGTTGCATATAAATTGTCATATAAATACATATATAATGTAAAAAATGTATATAAATTTTTAAATTCATTATTATTAATGATAGATTTAACATTAATTTATTTTAAGATGTTCTATATTATAAATGGAGGAATAATTAATATATATTTTCTTTTAATTACAATACTAACTTTTCTATTTTTTAAAAATAAATTTATTAAAATAAAAAAATAAAATTATTAAGTTTTTAAATGTCAAAATGATAAGGTGCCTCTTGATATATATATATGGTGTTTCCCCAAAAAGGTAAACTCCATATATATTTTTCATACTACTTAGAATTATATATATATGA
>CANRBS010000039.1 GCA_947628895.1 uncultured Bacilli bacterium | reverse complement strand
ATTAATTCCTCCTTTTCTTAAAGCTACAATATTTTATTACTTATTTCAATTTGTGTCAAGCTTAAAAGAAAATAAGAAAGAAAATTATTTCATTTTCTTTCTCAATTTTAATATTTTATCTTGTTGCATTTTTGCTATTAAATAATTATTATTACTTTGAATATATAAATTAATATTATCTATATCTTTTATTTCATCATGCATTAATATTTTATATGCAATATTTATAAATTCTCTTTCTTTATTAATATCAACTTCACTTCCATCAATATTATATAAAACTATTTCATTTGGATTTAGTGATTCATATGCATTTGTTAAACCATTTGATACGAAATTATTTTTATTAGGATTTGGAATACTTGGATATTTTATTTTATTATTATGTTTTTTATAATCAATTATTTGTTTTAACTGTTTAATAATATATTCTCTATTTTTTCTTTCTTTAATAATTTCATCTATTTCTTTTAACTTTTCACTATCTAACTCTTCACTATCTAATAATTCTATTTTTATTTTTAATAAAACTGTTTCTAATTTAGATAATTTTACACATTCAAGATCATTAAAACAAGGTATTTGACTATTTAATATATATTCTAAACTAACTTTATTTTCTATTTTTTTATATTCATCATTATTAAAATGTTCTAATTCTTTAACTACTTCATAAGGAACATCTTTATTATTATCTAATATAAATTCTATATCTTGTTTTTGTACATAACACTCACTATTACTAATTATTTTCATATGCCCACCTTCAATAAATATTATAGCATAGAAAATAATTAATTGTTTATACTTTTTATTGCAGTTTTAATAACATTAATTGAATTTAATAATTTTTCTTCTTCCATTTTATTTAAAGGCATAAATATTTTACCTTTTACTCCATCTTTTCCTACTATAGCTGGTGTTGAAATACATATTTCATGTTCTTTATCCCAACTTGAAACTGCTAAAATGATATTTTTATCTTCTAAAATTGCATTTGTTATTCTTACCATGCATACACCAATACCATAAGCAGTTGCTCCTTTTCTTTTAATTATTTCATATGCTGAATTTCTAACTTCATCTTCTATTTTATTCATTTCATCAAGACTTAAATATTCAGATATATTTCTATATGCTATATTTGCAGTACTCCAAGGAATAAATTCACTATCGCCATGTTCACCAATAACATAAGCATCAATATCTTTAGAACATACTCCTATTTTCTCACTTAAAATGTATCTTAATCTTGCAGTATCTAAAGCAGCACCAGTACCTATAACTTTTTCTTTTTCACATCCACTATATTCTAAAGTTAAATAAGTCATTACATCAAGAGGATTAGTTGCTACTAAATATATTCCATTAAAACCACTAGCTTTAACATTATTTATAATACTTTTAAATATTTTACTATTTTTATCTATCAAATCCATTCTAGTTTCACCAACTTCTTGATTAGCACCAGCCGCGATTGCAACTATTTTTGCATCTTTACAATCATCATAATCTCCAAGGGTTACTTTAATTTTAGATGGGCTATATGCAAGACAATGATTTAAATCCATAACTTCTCCCATGACTTTATCTTTATTAATATCAATTAATACAAGTTCATCTACATATACTTTTTGATTAACAAGAGCATATGCATAAGCCATTCCAACATTTCCACATCCAATTAATACAATTTTATTTTTCATAAATTCTCCTTTGTTAAACTATATTTATATTTTTATTGTACCAAATTATTTAAAAAATATAAAATAAGAAGATTATATTTTTAATCTTCTTATAAATATTAATATAAATCTCCAACCATTCCTAATTGACCATCTAATTCTAACCATTTGCCATCAATTTTAACTTGTAACCATTGATGAGTCCATTTATTTGCATTAATATGTTTACAAGTTAATTTACCTTCTGTACACAATAACATTGCTGCTTTACAAAATCCTGAACAAGCTGCTTTTTTAAGAACAAATGCTGCATATGCTTCATTACCAAAATTCTTTTTATATTCTTCTGTTCCTTGTTCAAATTGTGGATCTACATTTGTATATAACCAATCTGCTATAGCTTCAGCTTTTTGCATATCACTCATTCCTGATTTAAATATTTGTTTTGCAACTTTTTTTGCTTCAGTTTTAGCAATACTAAGTCTTCCTGATTTTGTACTTGCACTTGGTTTGCTTGAACTAGAAGATGATTTTTTGCTTGAACTAGAACTTTTACTACTTGTTGTTTTTTTACTACTTGTTGTTTTCTTACTACTTGTACTCTTTTTAGCTGTTACTTTTTCTTTAACAGTAACTTTCATTTCTTGTGTAGTTCTATTACCATTTTTATCAGTTGCAATAAATCTAATAGTATATGTACCAGCTTTAGCCGTATTTACACTACCTTCTACAACAACCTCAATATTTCCTTCTCTTTCATCACTTGCACTAACACCACTTTTAACATCTATTTTATCTCCAACTGTTATAGTTTTATTTGATACTCCTGTTATTTTAGGAAAAATTGTATCTTTAACATTAATTTTAGTTACTTTTACATTTTCAATATTTTCACTATAAGATTTAACTAATTGATAATTGTATTTTTTTGTTAAATGAACTTCTAATTCTATTTCACCAACCATATTAAATAACATTCCACTATCTTCAGTTATTCTTTCACCATTATAAAATAATTCAACTCTTGTAGATGGAACTAATTTACTACTATCTACTAATTTATCTAATAATTCTTGATAAGTCCAAGTTGTTAAATATTCAACTTCTTCATTAAACTCATTAAATGCAAGACTATTACGACTCTTTAGTACATCCATTTCTTTAAAGCAATTTTCTCTGTGAGTCATGTATGTCTCAAACATATAATAACTCCATATTCCACATGAAGTTAAAAATATAATTGTAAAAATAAATACAAATATCCATAAAATAATATTAAGTTTTTTACTTCTTTTATGAGGTTCAACTTCAATATTTTTTAATTCTTTTATTTTATCTTTTTTTTCTATTTTTAAGTCTACTTTTGGTTCTATTTTTTTCTCTTCTTTTACTTCAGTTTTTTGTTCTATTTTTGAATCTACTTTTTCTTCTTTTTTAGTTTCTTCTTTTGTTTCAACTTTTACGGTTTCTAGTTCTTTATTTTTATTTATTTTTTTTACTTTAACGGCTTTAATCTTTTTTATATTTTTCTCATCTTTTTCTTCTTTTTTATTCTTTTTCATACACTCACACCAATTATAATTTTAAAACTATTTTTTTACAGATTCAATATTTTTATTAAAAAAAATTCTACCATTTAGTAGAATCTTCTTTTTTACTTATCATTTTATTTACAATAGATTTAATGTTTTCTGCAACAAAAGGTTTATTTAACATATCAACTATATCATATTTAAATGCTTTTTCTATTGTATCTTTAGTATCATCACCAGATATAATTGATACTGGATATTTTTTAAATAAATCATTATCTTTAAAATAATCAAGTACTACAAATCCATCATAATCTGGCATTTTTAGATCTAGAAGTATACCTACAATATCATTTTCATTTTTTGTTATAATGTCTATTGCTTCTTTTCCATTTTCTGCTTTTAATACCTCATATTCATCTTTTAATGTATTTTCAATAATATTTCTAATTATCATTGAATCATCTGCAATTAATACTGCTTTTTTCATTTTTCCTCCTTTTCTAAATATGTTTTAACAACATTTGTAACTCTTTTTACTTCTTCTATTAATTTATCATAATTTTCTTCTATAAATTTAATATTATTATCTTTTCCTTTAAGTTCATGTTCTAAAGACATATCAGCTAGCACTTTAAATCCTAAATATTTACTATCACTTTTCATAGCATGAGCTAGTATTTGATAATTTTCACAGTCTTTACTTTCTTTGAATTTTTTCATCTTTGGAATTCTTGTTTTTGTTTCAGTTAAGAAATCTTTTAATGTTTGATTATATAATTCAACACTTCCAAGTAAACTAAGTCCAGCTTCAACATCTATTCCATTTTCTTTTAGATATTCTATTCTATTTTCTTTTTTAACTTCTGTTTTTTCAGTTGATTTTTCTATTTTTTCTTCAACTGTTTTAGTATCAACTTCTTTTACTTTAACTTCTTTTTTATCTTTACCTAGATATTTTATTAAAACTTTATTTAATTCTATATTTTCAATTGGTTTTGATAAATAAGCATCAAATCCACTATCTAAATACTTTTGTGCTTTTCCTTGTATAGCATCTGCAGTTAAAGCAACTACTGGTGTATCAAAGTTTTCTATTTCTTTTAATTTTTTAAGAGTACTAACACCACCCATTTTTGGCATCATTATATCAAGTAATATAATGTCATATTTGTTTGTTTTAACTTTATCAACCGCGACAAATCCACTCTCTACACATTCAATATTTAATCCATAATTACTAAGAAGCCTTTTTCCTACTTTAAGATTTAATTTATTATCATCAACTAATAATACTTTTTTATTTGTAAATTTAACAGAAGTATTAACAGCAGCTTCTTCTTTTTTATGAACTGCCTTTCTTATTTCTTGGGATAAATAAATTGTAAATGTACTTCCTTCTCCATATTCACTTTGTACTACAATTTTACCACCCATCATTTCAACTAATCTTTTTGTAATAGCAAGTCCAAGACCAGTTCCTTCAACAGTAGTATTTTTATCTTCTTCAAGTCGTTCAAATTTAGTAAATAATTTATCTATTTGTTCTTGTTTAATTCCTCTTCCTGTATCACTAATTGATATTACTAATTTACATTTATTATCAGTATTAACACAATTTACATTAAAGTTTATTTCACCTTCTTCTGTATACTTAGCAGCATTAGTTAATATATTAGTAATTATTTGTTTAACTTTACCACTATCTCCATATAAGTTTTCTGGTATATCTTCTGCAAATTGAGTTTTAAGTTCAATTTCTTTTTCACCTATTCTAGTTTCAACAAGTTTAACTAAATTTTCAAGTATAGCTCTTAAATTATAATCAGTATTTACTATTTCCATTTTATCAGCTTCTATCTTACTAATATCAAGTATACCATTTACTATTTCAAGTAAGTTTTGTGAAGCCATAACTATATCACTAGCATCTTCCTTTGCTTCTTCTAATGTTTCAGCATTTTCAATACATTGACTAAACCCAACTATTGCATTTAATGGTGTTCTAATTTCATGTGACATATTTGATAAGAAATCAGTTTTAGCATTATTTGCTTTTTCTGCTGCTGATTTAGCTAGTTCTAATTCATTAACCATTTTAGCATCTGGATTTTCAATTGTATGAAACATTATTACAGTAATTATAGCTTGACAAGAAGTCATAAGTAATACTCCTGTAATGTTTTGAATATAAAATGTTACAAGTCCAAATAATAGTAAAAGTATTAAAGGTATAAATTTTTTATTTAAAACTTTATTTATATTTTTTATTAAAACAATAACAACCGATAGAGTTAATAATATTGTAAATCCACTAATAATTTCTAGTGCTAACCCACTAGGATAAGCAACATTTTCATTAACTATTATACTAACTGGAGATATTAGCATTATCATAGATAACATAAATGCTAAGCAATAAAAATAAAAATTTACTTTTTTTTGCTGTTTTTCTACATTATAAGATAAAGAAATTATATATACAAATATACATATATCCCACAATAAAAATAAAATAAATATAATTTTAGTAAGTAACATATACCAATGAGACTGAATATCAAATCCATTTAAAAATAAGATACCTGATAATGAATCACAAAAACATAATAATGTATTTACTATCAACATTCTAGAATATATTTTTGTTTCGTAAATATTTATTCTTTGTTTAGAAAAGAATGATATAGTTATAATTAAAATAAATATCAAACTAAAAATTGCAGAAATCATTGATATTATCATTTTACATCACCTATTATGATTATAGCATATAAAAAAAGAAAATTTAATATTTTTTAATTTAAAATATCAAATCTCTTTTGCATTTGTTTTTCTTTAGAAGAAATAATTCCTAATTTTTCTAATTCTTTAAAATCTAGTTTTCCAATTGGTGTTAATGGCATCTCTTCTAAAAAGTTAAATCCAGCCATCATTGAATATTCAGGTAAATTCTTTTCTATCACATTGTTTATATAGTTTATAACATCTTCTTTTATTTGTTCATCATCTTTATATTCATCTTTCAAAACAATATTTGCAACTGGAATGTTTATTTCTTTTGGATCTTCAACTCCAACTACTGCACATTGTTTAATAGCAGGATGTTTCATAATTAATTCTTCAACATATAAAGGATATATTTTAAAACCTCTACGAGTAATTATTCTTTTAATTCTACCATCAATATAAACAAGTCCATCTTTATCAAAATGTGATAAATCACCAGTTAAATACCATCTAGTACCATTTTCATCTGTATATAAAACTTTATTTGTTTCATCTTCTCCTACTCCAAAATATCCTTGCATTAAAGTTGGAGCATTTATTCTTAGTTCACCAATTTTATTAGGACCATAAATTTCTTCATTTGTTTCAGTATCGTATATTGCAAATACATTTTTTAAATATGGAACTCCTACAGATTCATATCTAAAGCATTCATCTGTCATACAAGAACTTCCAGCACTTGTTTCTGTAGCACCATAACCAAGCCAAGTATTTGCAACTGCATTATGATCTTTTAAAAATGTTTGAAAGCTTTCTTGATCTTCTTTAGGCATTTTGTCTCCACCTGAACACAATATTTCTAAATATGATAAATCTTTGTCTTTCATAATATCAGAATTCATCATAGTTAAACAATGAATTGGTCCACAAAGAAGTACATTTGGTTTATATTTATCAACAAGTTTTGGTATATCTTCCGGTTCAAAACTTGGAATCATTATAGATTCAATACCTAAACAAGCAGCTAAATGCATAGCATTATCTAATCCAAGTGCAATAAAAGGTGGTAAAATATTTAAGAAAGTACTGCCTCTTCTAAAATTCATTTTATTATTCATTAATTGATATATTAATCCATTAAAATTTTCATTTGTTAATTTAACACCTTTTGGAATTCCAGTTGAACCTCCTGTATGTATTATTATTGCTGTTTCATTTGGTTCAAAAACACTTTCAACAGTTTTATTTGATTTTTTACCTAATTTAATAAACTCATTCCAATTTAATTGATTATCTAAATTATGAATACTATTTTTTTCTTTTAAACTAGCAAGTTGTTTCATTACAAATGGTAATGAATTATATGGTGATACTGGAACAATTTTAACATCTTCTACTTTTGCTAATTTTGGATTCATTATATTTAAACTTATAAATAATTTTGTTTTAGAGTCATTTATATCTTTTAATATATTCTCTTCATTAGTTCTAGGATCAATTGGTTCTAATATAGCACCAATTTTATTTACTGCATAAAATACATACTCTGCTTCTGGAATATTAGGTAAACTCATCATTACTATATCACCTTTTTGTACACCCAACTCTAATAAAGCTTTAGCAACTATATCTATATTTTTTTCTAATTCTTTATAACTGATTTTTTTACCAAAATAATTAATAACTGTATCATTTTCATGACCAATATTAGAAACGTGCATTAAATCATATATTGACATAGGTTTAAAATCTGATGTAATACTACTATCATCATAATATTTTAACCATGGTTTATCTATACTCATATATCCTACTGATGGGCCTTGTAATTCACCATTAGCTAATTTCTTTAAATATAAATCTCTTAATTTCAATTCATCATCGCTTAATTTACTTATTTTTGCTTTTAATTCTTTTAAATAATTACTATCCATTTTTCCCTCCCAATATTTTACTACTAAAATTAATTCTATCATTTAGAGGTTTTATTAACAATTAAAAATGTAAACATTGTGTAAATTAAGTATTAAAAAATCTAGTTTTTAAACTAGACTTAATATCCTAATGATTTTAACCATTTAATTGTTTCTTCTTTACCCTCTTCTGTTCTTGCAATACTTCCTTTAAGTGATAGTCCATTTGTATTAACGGTTGAATTTACTAATTTATTTTTTATTGTTTCAAATGTTCCTGCAGAACCAGAGCCCTCATGTGTATTAAAAGGTATTATTTTTTTACCATCAAAATTATAATTTTCTAAAAAAGTATACATTATCATAGGTAAATCTCCATGCCATATTGGATAACCTATAAATATAGTATCATAACTTTCTAAATTAGTAGGTTCATTTTTAATAGCTGGTCTTGCGGTTTGTTCTTTTTCTTTGCTTGCTTCTTCTAGTGCTGTTGAATAATCTTGTGAATAAGCATTAACTGGTAATATTTCAAATGATGATGAATCTAAATACTCAACAATATATGCCGCCATCATAGCGGTATTTCCTATTTCAACATTACCTACATTATAGTTACCTCCAGGTCTTGAGAAGTATGCAACTAAAATTTTATTGTCTTCATTTGGTAAATTTGAATTGTTTTCAGCATCATCTAATACATCTTTAGCGGCATTTTCATTAGTACTTTCTTTATCATTAACAATTGATATTACACTAATTATAAGAACTAATACTAAAATAAATATACAAATTTCTATGAATGTTTTTTTCAATATAAACACCTACCTAAATAAAACTATCTAAATCTTCTATTCTACCTATCTTTTTTCCATCCTTAAAATTAATATTTGGATATGTTTTTCTTAAATCATCAAGTACACCCTCTACTCCACTAGAGCCAGATGTACAAAATATTTTAACTGTTTTATTAGTAAAATCATAACTTTCTATAAATGTATTTATAATATGAGGACATACATACCACCAAATAGGAAATCCTATGTAAATAGTATCATAATTACTAATAGACTCTAACTTTTCTTTAATTTCTGGTCTACTTGATTTATCTTTCATTTCAATAGAACTTCTACTATTATCATTTGTCCAATCTAAGTCTTCTTGTGTATATTCATTTACTGGTTTTATTTCAAAAATATCTGCAGTAATTTTTTCTTTTAAACTTTCTGCTACTTTCTTAGTAACACCACTAGCTGAAAAATAAACAATTAAATTTTTCATAATTAAAAATCCTCTCTTTCAATTCTCTATTTAAATTTTATATCTTTTTTTAAATTTTATCAATGCTTAGTATTAATTACTATCAAATATTTTATATATTATGAATTTTTTTAAATAATTTTTTTGTATATTCACAATTGTTTTTATCAATATCATATATAGATTTATTTAGATTATATGATCCTGTTGCACATCCACCACCACATGAAATAATACTAGGACATATTAAGCACTCTTCATTATCAAATCTTGATCTTGATCTCCAACATTCCCAATTAGGATTTTTTAAATAATCATCTGATAAAGTACTCATATAATTTTGTTGTACTTTTTCTAAAGCTTGACATGCATATACTTTTCCATCAGGAAATACTGTAATTTTTCTAGAACTACCACAAGAATTCTTTGATAATGTTTTATCTACTCCTAATAATCTATTATATAATTCTACAAAAGCATAATCAGATGCAACATTTCCAAATTTTTGATAAGCTGATAACATTTCATTTGCTAATTTTTCAGTATAATTATCATTAACTGCAAATGAGTTAGTAATTAATATGTTTACTGCATATTCATTTATTCCAAGTTCTTTTACAATAGAGTATATTTTTTCTGAAAAATTATCAATATTATCATTTGTAGCCGTAATCATTGGTAATACCTTAACACCATTTTCTAGTAATTTTTTAATATTACTTATAACAATATCATAAGTAGGTTCTCCATTTTGAGTTTTTCTATGTAAATCATGGGGTTTCTTATCACCATCTAAAGAAATTTGAACTTCAACATTATTATCTTTAAACAGTTTAATATCATTATCATCTATTAATACACCATTAGTATTTATTACTAATGCAGTATTTGCATCAAAATTTTCTCTTACAAATGGTATTGCTTGACATAACATATTTTTATTTAATAAAGGTTCTCCTCCATAAAAAGTCACTTGCTGCCAATAATTTGAGTCCTTTACATTGTTTTCTACTATTTTTTTAAAATCAATCAAGGCTTTTTTAGCTACTTCAAAGCTCATATTTTGATGGTGATTTAAAGATTTTGAAGAACTACTTCTGTAAAAGCAATAATCGCAATCAAGATTACAAGAAGTTGAGGAAATTAAATATAAAGATTGAAATTGGTTATCTCTTATTTTTTCTTTTAATTTATTTAATAATATTTTTTCTTTTTCTTTTGTAGTAACAATTCCTTTATCTATTAATGATTTTGGAATATCTTCAAGTGATTCTTTATCAATATTATTTTTTAAATATATTAATTCTTCTTCTGACACATTTAAATATTCCTTATGTAATGCATCCCAAACTTTATTATTAAATATATGAATAAATGTTGAAATTTTCATAGTCTATCCTTCATAAAAGCAATCTTTATTTTCATCTTCCATAGCATATTTAGGAAACTCACCTAAATTATAAACATTCTGACATTCTGGATCTGGGGCATAAAAATCTCCATTATATTTCATTAAAGTATGTAATCTACATCCTCCACGACACAAATTTCTTGCCAAACAATTGCCACATATTCCTTTTAATTTATTTGGATTAAACTCTTTATATTTTTTTAATTTTTTATTTTCTTTCCATATTTTTGATATAGGAGTATTTTTAACATTATCAAAAATGAATAAGTCATTATCTGAACCAACATGACATAAAGCAACCTTACCTGAATAACCTATTCCTAGCATTCCTTTTCCCCAAGGACATAAACTATGTTGATAAATATCTATAGGTATAATTGCTGTATTCAATTCTAATGATAAATTTTTTGAATCACTATGTTTTCTTAAAAAGTCATAATAAAAATCATTCATTAATTTGTTTATTTTATAATAATCTACTGATTCAGTTTCATTTGCTTCAACACCTTTACCATATTCTATGATATTAGGTAATAATCTAAATCCTAAACCCAATTTTTCATGTATAGTTGTTGCTAGTTCTGGTATTTCTTCATAATTGTTTTTACTTAAAACAGTTATTATTCTAAGTGGTATATCATACTTTTTTATAACATTAATAGTTTTAAAAGTTCTCTCATAAGATCCTACACCTCTTGTTAAATCATTTGTTTCCTTTTTTATTCCATCTAAACTAATTGATATTGATAAATGATCTTTAAATTTTGATAAGTATTTTATTTGATCTTCAGTTATTATTGTTCCATTCGTTTCTATACTAACATCTAAACCTAAATTAATTGTTCTTTCTATTATTTCTAGAACATCTTTTCTACAAAATATTTCTCCACCTGTCATATTAACTTTTTTTAAGCCAACAGTTTTTGCATCTTCAAAAATATTTATCCACTCATCAGCAGATAATTCCTCTTTTGCACAAGAGTTATCTTTATTTTCATTTCTTCCACAATAAATACACTTTAAATTACATCTATTTGTAAGTAATACTGCTAATACTTCTAATTTACTATCCATAATACCTCCATTTTAATTATTGGGAAGAGTTAACTTCCCAATAATTAATTATATAACTATCCTCTTCTACAGTTATATGCAATTTGTCCTTCAGACATTTTTTCTAATTTCTTTAAGAATTCTTTCTTTTCCATTAGAATTCACCTCCTTTAATAAATTATTTATTAATTTAACCACTAAATTAATGGATAAATTACCATAATCATACCCATTTATTTCCATTATTTGAAAATATGGGGTTGCTTTAGGCACTCCTAAATTTATTTTTTTATCATTACAATATTCTTTTATATTATTTATAATTCCAATTACCATAGTTACTGTTAAATTATTTTCTCCAGTATGATAATAATTTGAATATCCTAATTCATTTTTAACAAATATACATTCTTTTATTTTTTGCTCATAATTATTTTTGTTTATTTCATTAAAATTTAAATTACTAATATAATACAAAATTGTCGATGGTGAATATTCAACTGAAGTATATTTTTCTTTTCTACAATTAAAACAATCTACATCAATAGAAATAAATATGTTACTTGGCTTTATTTTTTCAAGTTCTTCAAATAATTGCCATGAATCTATTAAATGAACTCTATTTCGTAATTCAATGTTTGTATCATTAATACATTTATCTCTTTTTCCTTTTGGTACACCAATTACAACATAATGATTAATATAGCCTTCTTTCATTAATTTAGAAAAACTATTTCCTTTCCATAAAGTATCATTATAGTCATATGTATCACTATGAAGATCAAAATAAATAATTGTTAAATTCTTTTTAGTCTTATTTAGACTTTTTATTGTAAAATATGCATTCAAATCACTTGGAGAAAGTATAACATCTGATGATAGTAAATCTCCATCAATTTTAAACGATTCATTAAAGTACTCTTTCAATGAATCCTTCAATAATTTCGGTTCTGTACTCAAAATATCTTTATATTCATCAAAAATTGTGCAAGTATATTTTATCATTTCATCATTACTTTTTTGTTGTTTTACAAAATTCATAATTTGACATAAATTTTTAAAATCAACTTTTCTATTATTTTTTTCAGTTTTATCACTTATCCAATTAATCATAAAATTATCCCCCAATTTTTTTATTTAAATTTTGATAATGTTCTACTATATTTCTATCATAATATGATATTTTACCATCGGGCAATATTAATAGTCTTTCAATTCCAAGATTATCAACGAATTCAGGATTATGAGAAACAACAATCATCGTACCATCATAATTTTTAAAAACTTCTGCAATTAAATTTTGTGTTTCAGGATCTAAGTGATTTGTTGGTTCATCGAGTAATAACATATTTGAACCACTTAATGATATTTTTGCTAAAGCAACTCTACTTCTTTCACCAGGAGATAAAACGGAAACATTTTTATACACATCATCACCATAAAATAAAAATTTAGATAAAATATTACGCAATTGCTTTTGACTATATCCTAAATTCATCAAATTATCTAAAATATTTTTTTCATTATTTAATATTTCCAATTCTTGTGCATAATATCCTATATCTGTTTTATTACCAAGTTCTACACTTCCACTATCAGGATCTAATAAACCTATTATTAATTTTAATAATGTTGATTTACCAACTCCATTTTCACCAACAACTAAAAATTTTTCCCCTCGGTTAAGTTTAAAATTTAAATGATTAATTATATTTTTTGAAGAATCCTTATTATATTTAAAACTTAAATCCGTAACCTTTAGTGGCTGCTTAGAATCTTCATGATCTATTTTTATTTTAAAATCTACAGTTTTATTTTTTTCAAGAATTTGAATTTTTTCTGCTCTTAATCTTTCAAGTTTTTTTTCACGATCTTGAGCCATTCTTTTCCTACTTCCAGAGGCAGTAGAATATTTATTTACAATTTCTTGTAATTTATTTTCTTCTTGTTGTTGAATTTGTGCTTGTTTTAATAATGCTTTTTCTCGTTCTAATTGTAATTTTTCAAATTTATTATAGTTTCCATCAAATAATTCTAATTTTCTGGTTCTTTTATCTAAAAAAAGTGTTTTTGTTGTAACTTGATTTAAAAAATCTATATCATGAGAAATAATAAAAACAGAACCTTTATAATTTTTTAAATATTGAGTTACATAATTTTTACTTTCTTCATCTAAATGATTCGTTGGTTCATCTAATAAAATTATTTCTGGTTTGGAATATAATAGTTTTGCAAAAGCAATTTTAGATTTTTGTCCACCAGATAATTCATTTAATTTTTTATTTAAAATATCTGTGTCAATATTCATACCATCAATAATTTTTAATAATATTGATTCAGCATTATATACATCCCAATAATCTAATTGCTTTTGAACTTTATCTATTTCATTATATATTTTCTTTTGATCACTATTTAAAGAGGCTAATTCATTATATAAATTTTGTAATTTTGTATTTAATTCATCAATTGGCCTACCTAACATTAAATAATCTAATACATTTATATCTAAATCATTGACATCATCTGTAATTATTTGTGGAAGCCAATTTACACGAGAACCATTTTTTAAAATTATTTTTCCATTTTCTGGATATTCAATACCCATTATTATTTTAAATAAAGTCGTTTTTCCTGCTCCATTTACTCCAACTACACCTATTTTTTCATTATCAGGAATATTTAAATTAACATTTTCAAATAATATTTGTGTTCCGAATGACATAGTTAAATTTTTGATTTGCATAAATTAGATCACCTCATTAACTTTTTTTAAAATTTGTAATCCATATATTTTACTATTCTAATATTAACCTTACACATAGAAATCACATTCTTTATTAAAAAAGAGAAAGTAAAATTATTACCTCCTCCTCCGTAATTATCAATTAACAATTTAAATTTACTATATATTTTATATCTTATTTTTTATTTTGTCAACTCCTACCACAGGAGCGATAGCGTTTACAAAGTGTGGAGATTTGAAAAACAAACCTTTTAAATAAAATAAAAATGGTTAAAACCTAAAAAAT